>NZ_KB895702.1:0-144376 GCF_000374965.1 Bacillus sp. 95MFCvi2.1
TCACCATTTAAATAACTTTTTACAACTTGTATCTTTAATTCATCTGAATAAGTTTGAAATTTATCCCCTTTTTTAACCATAATAAAATCCCCTCCAAGTAAAAGTGTAACATCCATGTTTATTCATGGCCTTTTTACACTGTCTACCTTAAGGGGATAATATCACCCTCAACTTAAACAAAAAAGGGACCACCTAAAAAGGCAGCCTCCCCCTATCTAAGCCTTCACTCGAAACATCCCATCCGTACTCACCCGATCCACAACCACATCCGGCACCTTCCCCACAATCTCCTCCCCAATTTTCAAGCTAGCTGTTGCCGCCGGGGATGGCGCATTGCAAATATGCATAGAGTTTATACCCGGGATAATACAGAAGTCATCTACCATATTCCCATTAGATAGAATCGCCTGCGCCCTTACACCAGCGTGGGTCGGAACGATATCTTTCTCTGTGAGCTCTGGTATTAAGCGCTGCAAGCTTTTGAGAAAGGATTGTTTACTGAAAGAACGAATCATTTCCTTCATGCCTTCTTTCATGTTTGGCATTGCCATTTTCCAAAAGCCGGCGTATGTCATTGTTTCCATGAAGTCTTTTATGTTAAAGTCTTTTTTTGTGTATCCTTCACGCTTGAAACTTAGTACTGCATTTGGCCCTGCATGTACGTCCCCATTTATCATTCTTGTAAAGTGAACACCTAAGAATGGGAAGTCTGGGTTTGGAACAGGATAAATTAAATGTTTCACGAGGTGACGCTTTTCTGGAACGAGTTCATAATATTCGCCTCGGAACGGGACGATTTTCATGTCTGTTAGTATGCCTGTTTTTTTGGCGATTCGGTCGCTATGTAATCCAGCGCAATTAATGAGAAATTTTGTTTCGAATGTGCCTTTGTTTGTTTCGATTGTAACGAAATCTTTGTGTTCAAAAATTTGTTCTGCTTTTGTGCCTAAGTGTACTTCTCCCCCGCTTTTCCCTATGAAACGTGCAAATGTATGACTGACTCCTTTATAATCGGCGATGCCGCAGGAAGGAACGCGAATAGCTCCTAATCCTTTTACGTGGGGTTCGATTTCCGCTAGTTCTCCTTTGTCGATTTTCGAAATATGTAACCCATTTTGCAGGCCTCTTTCATACAGATTATGTAAAAGAGGAAGTTCTTCTTTTTCTGTCGCCACGATCACCTTGCCGCACATGTCATAGGCAATGCCATTTTCTTTGCAGAACTCCACCATCACTGCGTTTCCTTCTTTCGCAAATTTCGCTTTATAGCTGCCCGGTTTATAATAAATCCCGGAATGAATGACACCGCTATTATGTCCTGTTTGATGATGCGCAAGTTCGTCCTCTTTTTCGATTACCGCTATTTTGACATGAGGAAATTTTTTCGTTAAGGCCATTCCAGTTGAAAGGCCGACAATTCCTCCGCCGATAATTAGAAAATCATACATTTAACTTCCCCCTTATGTCTGTATCCCCTATATTAGGAAAGGCAGGCCTTGTTGAAAGGCCCGCCACATATATTATTTAGAAAAACAACCGCGCTGGCGCATGAGCTCTCGATATAAATCTTTGTTTTTCTCAAAAGGAGCGCGCCCGTGCATCCAAAAGAGATTGTTTAATAGAACGAGATCTCCAACTGGTAATTTTAATGCGTGCGTTGCTGGAGAGTTCTCCACAGAGTGTGATAATTCCTTCAAATATGTTGCCTGTTCAATATTATCTGGATAAGCAAATTGATCAATAAAGCAAATACATGGTGCATTGTTTACATCAAAAAATGTTTCACGGTAGACGATTTCCTGCGCATTTTTACTTGGAGGTGCTTTGTATGTGATTTTGACAGATGCGAGTGGATGTTTTCGAAACTTCTCAAGCTCTTCCCAATCATCTAAATGAAGTAAACGTGATTCGCCCCCTACCGCATTCTTTTCCTCAAATTTCATCATAAGGAGCCAATCTGTCGGTTCGTCAACAAATGTCCCGTCTGTATGAAGCGTGAATAATCGATATGCTTGGCGAAGGTAAGAATCACTGCCATCTGTATCTTTCACATTAAATCTCGCGTAGTACGTTCCTGTCATTGCATCAAAGTTAGGTGTACCAATTAAATGTGTTAATGCCGTTGCAAATTTCACATAGTCTCCTGCATCTATCGTTTCGCCTTGTACACCAATTGTAAACCCGCCTGTTTCCCGGTCGTGAATAATACCGCGAACATTTTCCATAAACGATTCACCAAAGAATTTTTTCATTTGATCAGCGAGGATAAAGCGAGAATACGGAATATATTGTAAGGATTGCTCCGAATGTTCTTTTACCTCTGCGAAAAATTGCTGAAGCAATTGCTGATCTAACACAATATGATACAAACGTCTATGTTCTGGATGAGGAACAATTTCATACCCCTCATATTTCTTTGCAAACTTCATCTTCACTTCTTGCTCTGTAATCACTGACATGTTATTTCCTCCTTTAGTTTAAATAAAACGAAAAAGCCAGTCATACGCATCTACAATACAAATCGTAGAAAACGTACAACTGGCTTTAAATTACGAGTGTTCTTTAATCTCTTAAAGTACAGTAATAATAGACAGTTTTTTTATGAAAATATGTGCAAAACAGAAAATGAAGATCGGATATAGAGAAGGCTAACTTCTCATATGGATCTTATCACTTTATAATTAAATGATAATTCAAAATATTCACACTGTCAATATATTTTTATTATTTATTTCCATGCAGTTAGAGTTAGCCATAATACTTAATTTCAGCATTTTCTTTCTTTGCTCGGATCGTAATTCTTCCAGTGAATTGTGGTGGATTTTCATAATTTTTTTCAACTTCATCGAACATAGCTTTTAACATGGATTCTAATTCGCCTAATGTAGTATCTTTTGATAAACCGTTTACTCTTGCAATTTCAATACTTTTAAAAGCGTCATCAACATTTAATACTTTTTCTTCACCGAATCCTTTCACTTCGAATTCTACTTTCATTTTCTCCATATCATTCCCTCCTTCTAAAAACTGCTCTTTAGTAGAAGAGCAATCCTACTTTTATTGTATATGAAGCGGCAAGAGCTGACACTATATTTATCTATTATAATTTACGAATTTCAAAGAACTTTCTTATCCTTTGACATGTACTTTTCATTTTCCTTCTTCCGCCCACATACTTTACACATATTACAAGTTTTCACTGCATCATTTTTCGCGCACCCTCTTTTTTGTTTTACATCTTCGTTTGATTTTGACATATTCTTTCCTCCTCATTAGATAAAAATAAAAAAGCCAGTTATATTTCGCTCATCAAATAAGCTGAAATATAACTGGCTCTTGTTTATGAATGCTCTTTAGAAAGTAAAGCGTAATAAACTAGGCAGTTTGTTATAGATTTGTTTCTTCATATTCTTCTTGTGGCTTTTCGCCGTTTACATAGCTTATATATTGGCGATACAAATCTTTTACCGCACTAATAATCGCATTTTGTGCTTTTCCTTGATAGTGATACGAGATTTCTTGCGTGATCTCTTCAATGCCATCTTGTAAACTATGCCCTCTTAATATTTGAGCAATAAAGTCTCTCCCATGTTCAGTAGCAAGGGTACATGACGCTTCAATAATAACGTGATATTTGTGATCTGCCTCTATTGTAATTGTTAATGTTTCATAGACACTCCGTACAGCCATCCCTTTCGGAAGTCTTGAGTGTCCTGCCATGAAAAAAGTACCTTTACGCATGTTCATCCCCCATTATTATGTGTTTATTCTATAACTCATACTTGATCGATATATACCGTTTTGACTCTTGTATAAAATTCTGCAGCTGTTTTTCCTTGTTCACGCGGTCCTGCACTCGAATTTTTCATACCACCAAACGGAACTTGCGGCTCTGCTCCTGCCGTTTCTGAGTTGACATGGACCATCCCAACCTCCATATCATCAATAAACTGCTGGGCTAGGCTGAGATTATTTGTACAAACAGATGCACTCAGTCCGTATTCTGTATCGTTCGCTACATGAATCGCTTCTTGATAATTGTTCACCTTAAACAAACAGATAACAGGACCGAAGATTTCTTCTTTCGCAATTCGTGCATCTTGCGGTACGTCTTCAAAAATAGTCGGCAGGACATAATATCCTCGTTTTAACTCATCTTCTTCTGGTGTGCTACCTCCGCAAAGTAAAGAAGCTTCTTTCTTTCCTACTTCAATCATCGCTAAAACAGATTGCTGTTGATTTCCAGATACACATGGACCCATAAATGTATCCTGTTTTAATGGATTTCCAACTTTTAGAGCCTTTGTACGTAACAGGAGCTCATTTCGAAATTCCTCATAAATGTCATCTTCAATAATCACTCTGCTTGTCGCTGTGCATTTTTGTCCTGTTGACATGAATGCACCTCTTATCGCAATATCGACTGCCTTCTGGGTATCAGCATCCTTTAATACGACTAATGGGTTTTTTCCTCCCATTTCTAATTGCACCTTTTTCCCGCTTGCAATCGCCGTTTGCTGAATGGTCTTTCCGACGCTATTCGAACCAGTAAAGGATATCGCTTTTATATCAGGATTTTCTGTTAATTCTGCTCCAACGACTGAACCTTTCCCAAATACACAATTGATAACCCCAGCAGGAATTCCCGCCTCGTGAAAAGCATTCACAAGATGATACACGGATTTTGGTGTAATTTCAGCAGGCTTTATCACAACTGTATTCCCATAAATAAGCGCTGGCGCCATTTTCCATGCTGGAATCGCAATTGGGAAATTCCATGGTGTAATGAGTCCGACTGGTCCAACTGCGACGCGCTTACTATAGAGCATTGTTTTCGGATTTGCAGAAGGGATCATTTCTCCTACCGGCTGATTTGCTTCCCCCGCATAGTATTCCAAAATACTGATTGCCCGCTTCGTCTCACCGACTCCTTCAGCGAGCGTCTTTCCTTCTTCACTCGTTAAATCTTGACCGATTTCCGTCACTCGTTCTTTTAAAATTGCGGCTGCTTTCCATAAATAACTTGCCCGTTCTTGAAACGATAGCCCTTGCCAATTTTGAAAAGCTTCTTTTGCGGATGCGATGGCTGCCCCAGTATCATCTGCCGAACTTAGTGGAAATTCACCTAATACTTCTCCATTATGCGGATTGTAATTTTTCGAATATTGATTGGTAGATGGCTCTTTCCACTGGCCGTTTATATAATTTAAAAACCTCATTTCTCTGCCTCCATCATCGTTTCCTATTTTGATAGTTTCGCAATTGCCGTTTCAAGAATATGAAGACCTTCCTCCAGCTGTTCATCTGTGATAACAAGCGGCGGTAAGAAACGAAGGACATTTCCATAAATTCCAGCGCTTATTGTGATTACACCTTTGTTGTGTGTTTCTTGCATAATTGCTTTTACTTCTTCTGTTGCTGGCTCTTTCGTATTTCGATCTTTTACAAGCTCGATCGCCGTCATAGCTCCAAGGCCTCTCACATCTCCAATTAATTCGTATTTCTCCTTCCAGCTATGGAATACTTCCATCATACGGCTACCGATTACCTCGGCACGTTTTACTAACTGCTCTTCTTCTATTACATCTAAAACAGCGAGTGCAGCTGCGCAAGCAACCGGGCTTCCCGAAAAAGTGCCACCAAGTTGTCCTGGTCCAGGTGCATCCATCAATTCCGCTCTTCCTGTCACTGCGCTAAGCGGCATACCTGCAGCAATTGATTTTGAAAATGTCATTAAATCAGGAGCAACGCCAAAATGATCCATTGCGAACAAACTTCCAGTACGAGCAAAACCCGTTTGAATTTCATCAGCAATCATGATAATCCCATATTTATCACAAAGGTTTCTGACGCCTTGTATAAACGTTGCACTTGGAACAATAAATCCACCTTCCCCTTGAAGCGGTTCCAAAATAATGGCAGCGATATTATCACTCGCCACTTCCTCTAACATAAAACGTTCGAAATACGCTAAAATTTGCCCATCTACTTCTTCTTTCGTCATGCCGTCTTCCGCACGGTAATAATACGGATAAGGCAGCTTGTATACATCTGATGCAAATGGACCAAATCCATGCTTATAAGGTTTTACCTTACTCGTAAGAGACATTGTCAGAAGTGTCCGCCCATGATATGCACGTTCAAATGAAACAACGGCACTGCGCCCAGTCGCTTTCCTAGCGATTTTCACAGCATTTTCTACTGCCTCAGCTCCGCTATTTGCAAACATTGTTTTTTTCTTAAAACCTCCTGGCGTTAATTCATTCAATCTCTCAGCCAGCTCAATATAGCTTTCATACGGCGCTACATGAAAACAACTATGAATAGAAGATTCCACTTGGCTTTGAATGGCTTGTACTACTTTCGGATGACAATGCCCGACATTTTGCATACCAATCCCGCCTGCAAAATCTATTAATTCGTTACCATCTACATCCGTAATGATTGCCCCTTTTGCCGATCCGACATATAACTGCGTAATATTATAAGGACCCCCAGGCACCGCATTGTTTCTTCTCACATGTAGACTATCAGATTTTGTCGTTACAATATTTTGTTTTTCTTTTAACATGGAACATACCCCTTTCTTACTCCTTCTCTAAACTAACTTTCGAATCTTGTATAATTGTAAAATCTTCTTTTATTGGCACTCGCTTATTTCTATCTCTTAGGAAATAGATTGCGATTACTACGGCAGTTGCTAACATCGTCATATAAAATTGCATACGCATATCCGCTATAAACGCTTGTGCAACAAATATCGTAATGATCATCGCAAGTGTTGCATATGTGAGATAAGGGAATAACCACATTTTCACCTTTAGTTTCCCTGGGTCTTCTCTTTCAGCTTTTCTTCTCAACCTGATATGAGAAACGGCAACGAACATATACATCAGCATCGTAACGCCGCCTGAGCTATTCGCTAAAAAAGCAAATAGTTTATCAGGAGATATAAACTTTAGCATGGCGCAAATGAATGCGAAGATGATACTTGCATATATCGCCCAAACTGGTGTCCCTCTACTGTTTAACTTTGAAAAAATAAAAGGAGCGTCTCCCTTTTTCGCAAGTGAAAATAACATACGAGAACTCGTGTATATTCCGGAATTCATAACCGAAAGGAGCGACAGAAATACAACCCCATTCATAATTTCCGCAGCCGCAGGGATTCCTGCCATCTGAAATAAACTTGCATACGGCAATTTCAATAATTCTGCATTGTTCCACGGCATAAAAATGACCAAGATCGATACAGACCCTACAAAGAAAATCATAAGACGCCATACAACACTGTTAATCGCTCTTATTACATTCTTCTCTGGATTATCAGACTCTCCGGCCGCAATCGCCGCTACCTCACTCCCCGATAAAGAGAAAGAAATAAACACAACGCTAAGTAATACTGGCATAATTCCTTTTGGAAAAAAGCCCCCGTTTTCAGAGATCATTGAAAGATCCGGTCTATCTACATTAGGCACAAGTCCAAAAATCATAGAAACTCCTAAAACTAAAAATGCTAGAATCGCTACAACTTTAATAAACGCTAACCAATATTCAAACTCTCCATATAACTTCACTGAATAAACATTTGTCATTGTCATCATGATAATCACGAACAAACTCGCTATCCATGTTGGTATAGAAGGAAACCAATTATTGATCATCACTCCTAACAATACCGCTTCGATTGCGATAATGATGAGCCAATTGAACCAGTATAACCAACCGATTGTGTACCCTGCCCAAGGTCCAATTGCCTTATGTGCATATGTTGAGAATGAACCACTATCAGGGTTTACCGCAGCCATCTCCCCGAGCATCCGCATCACAAGTACAACCATTAAAGCACCAATGATATAGGACAAAATGGCAGCTGGACCGGTTGATTGAATAATTGTCCCACTTCCTACAAATAATCCGCCCCCGATTACCCCACCAATTGAAATCATCGTGATATGTCTGGTTTTTAAGTCTTTTTGCAATTCTTGTTTTTCTTTCGCCAAAAAGATCACCAACCTATAAGTATTTATTTTCATAAACCCTTCGAGCTAGCATATATAAGATTGAAATATCACTATTATTGATAACGCTTTCTTAAAATCCTCCTATAAATAGGAACAATAAAAAGAGCCAGAAAAACAATGTACAAAGTTACATTGGATTTTACTGTCTCTATCCTTATGGCTCGTCTTCCTGCTAAGGAAGTTCAAGTGGAAAGAAGCCAATCATCCTCGATTAAATTGAACGAAATCATATCCGGGCATGCAGAGAGGCTAATCACTGTCATCCGATGATAAACTAATAATAATACAAATAGACTGAATATTCAACATTTATTTTAAATTCAGTTATATAGTGTTAAAAACGAAATTTATCAATTCTAAAACATATACTGTTTAAAAGCAAAAAAAGGAAGTGATCTCCATGTATTTTGGAACAAAAGGATGGTACGTAGCTGAACTGAAAAAATTAGGAGTTCGTTATTTTGAAGGACGGAAGTTAGAGAGCTATCGTGGGCATGTTTTACGCAATTTATTAGCTGCAAAGCAAGAAGAACTCAAAGAAAAGTAACCTATTATGATTCATCGATAAAACGATATCGACTGTTCTTTCGAATATATCGGCGATTTTTCAAATATATCGACCGTTTCTCACCATATTCGGAATGCGTTTGTCCCGTTTGGCGACAATCAAGCAGAGCGTGACTTGCGAATGGCCAAGGTAAAGGCAAATATCTCTGGTACCTTTCGAAACGAACAGGATGGCGTTGTATTTTGTCGCATTCGCAGTGTAGTTTCTACAATTAAAAAAACAGAAACAATCCGTACAAGGCAACAAAAGAAGGCATGCCTCCTTTTGTTGCCTTCCTAGTAAACTATCTAACACTAGGCTAAGCAGTTACTACAAAGCTTAACAAGTAAATACCCTTAATCCTAGAATAGAAGATTAAACAATTCCTTTGAGTGATAAAGAAAAAAGTGATTGGCATATATACCAATCACTTTCCTTTTTTCATTACAAAAGACTTCCCCTATTCACAAACAAGAATTTCCCTAGAAAATGTCCCTTTTTTAGCTATACAGCGGTCTGTAATTTCAAATCCAGCTTCTTTAATCATGTGATCCATTGTCTCAATGGTTACAACAATTACTTTTTTCGCAAAACGACGCGCATGTGTAAGAATTGAGAATTGATCTTCTGGTGTCGCATGTGTAAATAAATTGTACGGCATATCGATAATTGCTACATCGTAATTAGTTGTGACATCCGCAATCGGCCCTACCGTTACGTCTCCTTCAAATCCAAAATGCGCAATATTCTCTCTAGATCCAATTACAACAAGAGGATTTATATCCCGGCCCACGATGTCAATTCCCATGGACAGTGCCTCTACCAGTACCGTTCCTATACCACAACACGGGTCAATCGCTTTGACTCCATCAGGATTTGGCACAGCGATATTCGCAACAGCTCTCGCAACACGTGTGCTAAGTGACGTAGAATAGCTGCGTGGTTTTTTCACGTGATGATACCAAACAGCTTCACTTTCAATATATTCTCCAAAATACCAACGACCACCAAGAGGAACAATTCCAAATACACGCTCTGGATGATGCACGTCCGCTTCCCCTTCAATCTGCATGCCGATTTCTCTCTCAATTACACGCCTCTGTCCGTATTCTATCTTGTTTGCTTCATTGAGATCGTTAATTTTAACAAAAATAACTTTAAATGTAGCTCCTGCCAAATCAATTTGTTCTACTTGTTCTAAAATATTTGCCAAGTCGTCTCCTTCATACATCACTTCGATTCGTTCTTTCATAAACGGACTTCGGCTCGGCTCAATTTTAACATTACTTTTCAAAATGTTAACATGAGACTCAACTCCAAAAAGAGAGCGCATCTCCATATAACATAAAGATCGTTCATCCTCGCGGAATGCATACGTATATATAAATGCCGGTGTTGTGCTGTGATTATTCAATCTGTTCGCATCCTTTATCATTTTAAATTGTTCTTCCCTATCATTCTCAGTAGCACCATATAACATGAAATATATGAAAAAGGAAGGAATAAGCCGAGGCAAGTTTGTCTCTTTTTATTAGTCCTTTTCATCGGATTCTTTACTTATTAAAGAACATTTTATTTCTAGGAATTAGCTCGTATTCCTAACTCCTTACACTCGCTCACATACTCTTTTAATGAAATTAAATGATATCATATGATTCAAACAAAGTGAAACTTTAATCACACTCACCTATCCTCTTTGCTTTTGCTGAATTTCGAAGCGGGAGTCTTACTGCCCGCGAATAGCGGAATAAAAAAAGTGATTGGTATACAACTACCAATCACTCCTTCAGAAAAGCATTCCTCTTCTATTCTTCTATTAAATCCGATAACACGTAAGCAAGCACAAGCGCCTCTGTATGCACAATTAAAACAGACAAACTAGAAAATGCTACACACGTCATGTGCGGGACAGGTGGCAGTATGGTTCCTAAAGAAATTATAGAAGATTATTATAAAAAGTATTTCTTTCTACTAGTCATACAGAAGGAAATGCTTTTTTATTTTAGAAATTTGGTTAATGGCCATCTATAGTAATAATTCTGGCGTTGCCTCTCTAGTTATTAGGATATTTTTTCTTAATATATACATACTAAACATACTATAGAAGGCACGTAGAAAGTGAGGGAGTCATGGCTAAATTTCTGAAACGGTTAAAATATAGAGGTAATCCTAAGTCATTTTCAATACAAGACAATACTCATTTTCGGGAAAAAAATATAGAGGACTCCCTCTTAGACGCTGATTTATCAAAAAACATAGCTGATATTCAGAATATATTTCGTCAAGCACCTGATTTAGTGATTCGTCGGTTTCAAATGAAAGTAGATGGATTAGAAGCAGCTTTAGTGTATTTGTCTGGATTAACAGATAAACAATTGATTCAAAATCACGTTCTAAATCCTTTGATGAATAGTGTTTTTGATACGAATACGGAACTTCCAATTACATTAGGACATATTAAAATTATTAATACGTGGAGTCAGATTGAAGATGCTATTTTTGGAGGAGATAGTGTTTTATTAATCCATAGCCGAACAACAGCGCATCAATTGGATACGAAAGGATGGCCACAAAGAAATATTGAAGATGCTCATAACGAAATAGCTCTAAAAGGTGCGCATCAAGCATTTGTGGAAACTGGAAGCCAAAATATTGCAATGATTCGAAGATATATTCCTCATCACGAATTAATGATAAAAGAAATAATAATTGGTATACGAAGCAAAACGAGGATTTCTATTTTATATTTGAAAGATGTAGCTTCTGAAGATGTGCTGAAGGAATTAGAAACACGGATTCAAAGTATTACGGTCGACGCTGTTGCTAGTACTGGTGAACTTATCGAATTCATTGAAGATAACCCGTACTCACCGTTTCCCCAATTTATATTAACTGAAAGACCCGATTTGGCAGTATCTCACATTTTACAGGGCAGATTTGTAACTGTAACGGATCATTCCCCAAGTGTATTAATTGCTCCGACAAATTTTATATCCTTTTTTCAAGGAATTGATGATTACGGGACACGTTGGTTAGTTGCCTCGTCTATTCGTATACTTCGTTTCGTCGCTTTTATGATTGCTCTATTTTTACCTGCGAGTTATGTTGCGTTTATTTCCTTTAATTTTGAAGTCATTCCTGTAGAGCTTTATTTATCTATTGCGGAATCAAGAACGCGCGTACCATTTTCTCCAGTTATGGAAGCACTGCTTATGGAAATGACATTGGAAATGATGAGGGAAGGGGCTTTGCGGCTGCCTACTCCGATCGGTCAGACGATTGGAATTGTAGGCGGAATTATTATTGGACAAGCGGCTGTTCAGGCAGGAATTGTAAGCAACATTATGATTATTGTTGTTGCTATTACAGCCATCGCTTCTTTTATTATCCCTAATTATGATATGGGGGCGGCAGTCAGACTTTTACGCTTTCCGATGATGCTATCAGCTGCCTTATTTGGAATTGTCGGACTTGTTATCGGATGGATGACATTAATTGCGCATCTTATCAGTCTTGAATCGCTAGGAACTCCTTATGGAACTCCGTTAGCACCGTTTCGCTTTGCAGATATGAAGGATGCTTTTGTACGCTTTCCTCTATGGGCCATGAGAAGTCGTTCTAAAGGTACGGGAGCCATTCAATCTATTCGACAAGGAAAGAACCATAATAAAAGGTGAAACTATGAAAAAATATGCCTATAATGACATTACTCTTCTGCAGTATATTTTTTTAATTAATGGAATGCAGGTAGGAACTGGAGTTTTATCTCTCCCACGATTGCTTGCAGAAAAAGCTGGAACAGATGGATGGATAGCTATACTTATCGGCTGGGTATTCTCCACAATATCAGGTGTTTTCATCGTGAAAACAGCTGCAAGATATCCCGAGGATACGCTTTACGACATTCTTATACGATTATTTGGAAAAATAGTAGGGAAAGCACTCGTTGTTATTTACATGATATATTTTGCCTTTTATTCCGGTACTATTCTTGTGAACGCTATGCTTTATCTTAAGGGATGGCTTCTTCCGAAAACGCCTGACTATATCATTATCTTTTTGTTTTCGATTCCTACCTTTCTTGTTGTACGCAACGGCCTTCGTATTATAGGGCGGTACTGTGAACTTAATTTTTATATGATGCTTTGGATTCCGCTGTTTTTTTTGATACCGCTAAAAGAGGGCGGGAGTTGGCTGCCTTTCTTTCCGCTCTTAAAAGAAGGGTGGAAACCGGTATTAACGGCTGTACCGACCACTATTTTTGCTTATTTAGGGTTTGATATTGCGTTCTTTTTATATCCCTTTTTACAAAAAAAACAGTATGCAGTCCATGGAATCGTTATTGCAAACACTTTAACGATGTTATTTTATTTATTTGCTACTATTGTTTGCTTTGCCTATTTTAGCCCTGATAGCATTACACAATTTAACCAGCCGGTACTAAATTTACTTAAAGTAATTGAATTTCGTTTTTTAGAACGTTTTGACATGATTTTATTAGCTGTTTACTTAACCGTTGTTTCCACAGCCTGGATTCCTTGCATATACTGCGCTGTATTTTGTTCTAGCCAATTACTTGGGAAACAAGATCACACCTCTCATGTTGTTGTTCTATTATTACTCATTATCGGCTTCATATTTTGGACTCATCCTAGTTGGAATCAAGCCGAAACTTGGCAACAGGTAGTATCGAATGCTGGATTAGGATTAACGTATATATCACCTATCATTTTATGGATGTATAGCTGGGTATATGAGAAGTCTCGCCAGGGGGGGATACATTGAAAAGAAAGGTGCTATGTTGTATTTTGTTATCAGTGTTCATGATGACTGGATGCTTTGATCAAACAAATGTTGAAGATGTTTCCCTTACTCTTGTCCTTGGTATCGATTTAGATCGTAATAATAATTTATTGGTGTACATGTCAAGTCCTGTTTTTAATAAAGAAGCAAAGGTAAAAGAAGAAACTACTGGTGTGAAATCTGTTACGACTCGAAATTCTAGAGACAAATTTGACGCTACGGTTATGGCGCTTACCTCGGGAAGTAAAACACAGGTTATTTTAGTTGGAAAACGGCTAATGAAACAAAAAAACTGGGAAAATTACCTCGACCCATTTTACCGAGACCCCAAAAACACAGTTACCACACGAGTTGTTGCTGTAGATGGACCTGTTTCGGACGTCATCTTTTATCACCCAAAAGATAAACCGCGGCTTCCTTTATATTTAACAAAACTAGTTGATACCGCCTATTTAAGAAATATCGCAGTAAAAACAACTCTTCAAAAATTACATGAACAAGTAGCAGACAAAGGGATAACAGCAAGTATTACTGAGATGAAAAAAAAGAATAGAATATGGGTGACAGGTACGGCTTTGTTGGATGAAAAAGGAAGGTATAAATTAGCGCTAAAATCCGATGAAAACAAACTATTACGCATTTTGCAGCAAGAAACGAAAGGTGAGTTTCCATTTACAATTGCACTTAAACTAAAGTCAGATAGCCAGGATAAAGATTGGATAAGCTTTAGTGCCCAAAATATTAAAGTAAAGACAAAGGTAAAGTATGAGAATCATTTTATATTTAATATAGATGTAAATATGAGAATCAGTATTACAGAACGACTTTTTTCGTTCAATACAAGAAAGGACGCAGCAAAATTACAAAAAGCTATTGAAACTAAGCTGGAAGCTGATTTCAAGCAATTAATAAAGAAAATACAAGCTGCCAAAATCGACCCTATTGGGCTTGGGGTATATGCAAGAACTTACACATATCCAGAATGGAAAAAAGTCCAAAATAAATGGAATAAGGCATTAGCAAAGGGCGATGTAAACGTCAAGGTAAATGTAGAAATTGGTGGGATGGGAACGATTAAGTAACATGAGTTCAACTGAGATTCATACTAAAATTACAAGCTCCTTCAGTTTTAGGAAGGTTAATTTCTTTAATAGCTGTTTTTTCATAAAAAAACCTTCACATGTAGTATGTAAGGAGATTACAGATTTTGCGATACGAGAAAGCACCTGTAAGAGTTTACCCCGCCTTTGGTAGCAAGAATTTCACTGGCTTTAGCCGTGGGAGTGTCAATCCGACAACATTCGCCATACAAAAGAGGTTACCCAGTACCAGGTAACCTCTTTTCGCTATTCTCCAATCAACTCTGACATCACATAAGCAAACACAAGCGCCTCCGTATGTGCAATCGAACTCTCATGTGTACGCTCAAATGCATGAGAAGAATCAATTCCTGCTCCAATTAGCGCGTGTTTCACATCAAATCCTGCGCGGATTGCTGCGGATGCATCTGATCCGTAGTATGGGTAAATATCTACTTTATATTCAATGTTGTTTGCTTTCGCAAGTTCAACTAAATGCTTGCGTAAACCGTAGTGGTATGGGCCGCTAGAGTCTTTCGCACAGATGGATACTGTGTATTCATCTGATGCTTGACCATCTCCTAATGCTCCCATGTCGACAGCTAAGTATTCTACTGTTTCTTCTGGGATGTTGGAATTACCACCATACCCGATTTCTTCATTATTAGAGATTAAAAAATGTGTTGTGTATGGCAATGTAATGTTTTCATCTTGTAATCCTTTAATTAATTTTAGTAGAATTGCCACGCTTACTTTGTCGTCTAGGTGACGTGATTTTATGTAGCCGCTCTCTGTAATTTGGACACGTGGGTCGAATGAGACAAAGTCCCCTACTTCGATTCCTAGTTCACGAACTTCATCTGCTGAAGATACGCGCTCATCGATACGAACTTCAATATTTTTTTCATCACGTTTTGCTTCACCTGCGTCTTTGTATACATGGACAGATGTTTGGTGCATTAAAATTGTACCCGTATATGTTTTTCCGCTCGCTGTTTCGATTTCGCAATATTCTCCTTCAACAGAGTTCCAGCGAAACCCGCCGATCATCGATAAGCGAAGGCGACCGTCAGATTTAATTTCTTTTACCATTGCGCCTAGAGTATCAACGTGAGCAGTTAGTAACCGATGCTGATCATCGTTCTTCCCTTTTAACGTCAAAATAAGCGCACCTTTATTGTTACGCTTCGTTTCTACATTCCACTCTTTTACGTAGTTTTCAATAAAGTTAATGATTTTGCCTGTATTTCCAGATGGACTTGGAATAGAAACAAGCTGTTTAATTAATTCCATTGTTTCTTTTGCATGATGTGCCAATGTTGGTCCCTCCACTTCATTTTTCTAATATTCAGTATACAGTAATCATTAGAAAACCACCACTTATAGATGGCGTTTCTCCTATATAGCCTTTATTTTAAACAACATTTTTTATATTTCTTTCCACTTCCGCATATACATGGATCCTCTCTCCCACCCCAAAAAAGAAAGGTTTTATATCTCTATATAATTCACAGTTAACTACTCCTCCGAAACATCCAGCAAGTAAATCCCTCTTTGGAACCCACCGCGTTCTTCTTCTTTTTGCTTACGAAGACGCTCAATATCTTCAAATGTTGCGCCTTCTGCACGCGCTAGTGAGATGATGACTTCTAGTGCATCAGCCAGTGAATCTAATGCGTGTTCACGTTCTTTCATTGAGGCGAATTCACGAATTTCCTCTGTTCCGATTTTCGCTAATGCTTGTATGTATGCTTGACCAGTTAATTTTTTTGAAGTATATGTTTTTCCAGACATTAAAATCTTTTCTGGAACGAGATCTCTAACTAGTTTATTATAAGTTGACATAGTTCTACCTCCACCAAAATATCATACTTATACTATAGCATATCTTCTTTCCATATTTAGTAGCATCCTAGCTCTGCTTTATAGAAAAACCATTTCTTTTTCACACACGCACTCATCATATCAATCCCTGTTCCATGAGCTTGTACATGCGGAAAGAAGTAATGATCTGGTTCATTATTTTCTGTTCCATACAATGTTTGATAAGCTGCAGGAAGTGCTTCTTTCTCTATATTTCTTTCCTTCGTAATTTCTCCCCCTGTAGCAACCTTAGGATGGCCCTCAAAAAATAACGCCGTGCGAACAGCAAGCGTTGGTGTGCTATGTATGTAGAGCAAAATAGATTAGCATAAATAAACCGATAATAACTATAACTTTTCTTTTCATCTTTTCCCTCATTACTTAAAAAAGTGCTAACACTTAGGATGTGTTAACACTTTTTCTTTTTTTATTCCCCTTTAAACGCAGGCGGACGTTTTTCTAAAAATGCAGTAATTCCTTCTTTATGGTCAGCTGTTCTTCTCATTTCGTATTGTCCGCGCTTTTCAAGCTGAAGCGTTTGTTCTAAGCTTGAGCGATTGACTTCGCATAAAATTTGTTTCGTTTGAATCATAGATTTAATTGGTTTTTGAAGCCATTCATTTATTTTTTGTTTTACAGCACCTTGGAAGTTTTCTCCGATAACTTCGTCAATTAATCCAAGCTCTAACGCTTCTGTTGCTGGTAACTTTTTACCTTCCCAAATGATTTGTTTTGCCATATTTTCACCGAGACGTTTTTGTAAGAAGAAATGCCCCCCGCCGTCTGGTATTAAAGCGATTCCAATAAAATTCATCGCAATGATAGATGAAACGTCTGCCAATACATAATCAGCTGTTAACGCAATACTTAAACCAAGCCCCGCAGTTGGGCCATGAATTGCACTGATCACAAGTTTTGGCATTGTATATAACGTTACAACAATTTCTGAAATGGTATTCATGATACTTTCAAATTTGCTTTCATCATTACTAGAAAGCATAGATTTAATGTCTCCACCCGCAGAAAAACCACGTCCATTCCCGCATAATACGACAATATGAACGGAACTTTCAGCTACTTCTTTCAGCTTTGCTAACAATTCTTTGAGCGTAGGTTCATCTAATGCATTTAATACTTCTGGGCGATTCATCATAATCGTTGCTACTCGTCCTTCATATTTCACAACTACAGACTCGGCTTTACTTTTTACTTCCATTATATATCCCTCTTTCTTCCTTAAAGATTATACTTATATAATTAAAGAAAAGAGGTGTAAAATCCTTCTTTTTTCGTAATTTTCTGTCTAATATACTCGAAAATTTACATATTCCCTATTATGAATGAAAGAAAATAACCTCTTTTCAAGAGATTTGCCACATATCCTCGTCTATTTACCATTATAATAAAATGGTGTATTCTTATGTTGATGTATCAAATGGACATAGAAATTCGTTCATCCAATCATGCGAAAATGAAGAAATGGAGGAAAACATGGTTAACAAGTTGAAACAAACGAATAACTACTTCCCACATTTCCTGTTACTATTTATCGTGTTGCAACCAATTTTAGATTTATTAACATCTTTCTCTATCTACACATTACACATGAGTGCGACAGTCGGAATTGTAGTAAGATTTGCCTTTATGACTCTCGCTTTAGGATATCTACTTTTTAATTGGAAACAACCTGGTAATAAGAAATATATTTTCTATCTAGTCTTGCTTGGTATCGTACTTGCTGCTGGACTTGTAAACAATATGATCGTCAAGCACCCCGTTTCTTTTGGCGAGGAAATTAAATTCATTTTGAAAAGTACATATCCAATCGTTTTATTGTTTGGATATATTCTTGTATTTAAAGAACTAAAAGATAAACAGTATGCTTCTGATAAACTCATTACATATTTCTTATATGCATCGTTAATTGTAAGTATGGTTATGATTGTATCTATAGCATCCGGAACAGATTTCTCAAGTTATTCATACGAAAAAACCGGCTCTAGAGGATGGTTCTTCGCGGGAAATGAATTGAGTTCTATTTTAGCAATCACGTTCCCAATGATTGTACTCTACTCTGTACAGAAAACAACTTCTTTTTCTAAAGTATACTACTGGATTCCAACAATTTTAGCGATGTATGCCAGTATTATGGTCGGAACAAAAGTGGGCTATGGAGCAATTATCCTTACACTAGGCGTTGCACTTCTCTTTTCTATTATTGAATATATGATGCAACGTAAAAAAGTAGGTAAAGGAATTACACATCTTGTTAATACCTTTGTTGCTCTTGTTGTACTAGGTGGTTTATTGGCAGTCACACCACTTACTCCTATTGCAAAAAATATGGGCATTCATTTACAAATATATGAAGATAAAAAATTAGCAAGCGAAGAACAAGCAAGAAAAGAAGGGAAAGTAATTACAGAGGATCCTGAAGAAGCAAAAAGACGTGCAGAAGGAAAATTAACAAGTGGAGAAATGAATAGTTTAATTTATAGTGACCGTGATAAATTCTTACAAGTGTATAAACAATACTATAAAGAAGCCCCTACATCACAAAAGTTATTCGGTATGGGATACGCAGGAAACTATAAAGATAAAGATGCAGTTAAACTAATTGAAATGGACTTTCATGATTTATTCTTTTCATTTGGAATCATTGGTTTTCTGCTTTATCTGTTACCATTTGTTTATTTTAGCATTCGATTATTCATTCGCGTCATTACAAATTTCAAATCCATTATAACTGTAAGATATATGCTCCTTGCCAGTGTGCTAGTATTAGCACTAGGTATTGCCTTTACGGCTGGACATGTATTAACCGCACCAGCTGTTAGTATTTTCTTTGTCGTAATATTAGCCTATGTCATTGTTGATTTAAAAGCAGATTAAGAAAACGCTACAAGCAGCATCCAATTATGTGGATGCTGCTTTTCATCATTTCAATTCTATTATTCGTTCACCATTTGTAACTTTTTTCTTTGTTCATCATTTGCCAAACTTAGCAGCGTCTGTTCAACATGCGGCTGTAAATGCTCAAGCGTTACACTTGCACCCAGTTTCTCCGTATGATCCACAAAGTTTAATAGCGCCATCGCTCCTGAAGTATCCATATAATGCACATCATTCAAACGTAATGTCAAATGAGATTTGACTTCTTGCAAAGAAGAGAAAATACGGTCAACAGATAGAAAGGAAAGCGGCCCCCGAATCATATACAATGCATCTTCCCCTTCTTCTTTTACAATAGAAGCTTTTCGTTCTTTACATTGCACTATATATAAAATGAAGGAAAGCACTATGCCAAACGCAACCGCAATCATTAAATCAAATTTCACTGTAATCACCATTGTTAAAAGCATAACGACAGTATCACCTTTTGGGGCTACATGCATCTTTTTCATGCTATCCCAATCAAACATTCCGATACCTGTTAAAATTAAAATACCCGATAGTACTGCAAGTGGAATATATTGTACAACCGCACCAAGTCCAATAATGAAAATAAATAAAATGATGCTATGCATACAAGCTGACAATGCTGTTTTCCCGCCACTTCTTATATTCACAATCGATCTTACAGTTGCTCCTGCTCCTGCTAATCCGCCAAACAATCCACTCATGATATTCCCTAACCCTTGGCCAATCAATTCTTTATTACTTTTATGGCGCGTACCTGTTACGTTATCCATCACAACAGATGTTAATAAAGAGTCAATTGATCCTAATAACGCGATACTAAGTGCTGGAAAAATAAGTTCAAGCACTACTGATCCACTAAAAGATGGTACATGAAGAGAAGGTATTGCTTCTGGAATTGCTCCAATTTTTTCAATCATCTTGTTCAGAGGAATCGTTCCCACAAAAGGTAATTGAATCGTAAGTCCTTGTAATACATGAGAAAATAATGGCAATGTTGCCGTAACTCCAACTAACGCAATTAGACTCGCCGGAATCGCTTTAATCCACTTCCCTGCAACAAGCATAACGAGAATTGTTAACAGAACAAGTAAAAAGCTATTCTTTACATGCTTCATTTCACCTAAAATAATGATAAGTGCAATTCCATTCATAAACCCTGAAACAACGGGATATGGAATATAACGTATATAAGCTCCAAGCTTACATACACCAAATAAAATTTGAAACAACCCGGCCATCATAAATGCGATAAAACTTGCTTCGAGTCCATGAGTTGCGATAACTCCTGTCGCAATCACCGTAATTGGACCTGTAGGACCTGTTACTTGCCCTGCTGTGCCACCAAACAGCGCTGCAAATAATCCCGCAAAAATCGCACCATACAATCCGACTAACGCCCCTTCAGATGTCCCCGTTGCGGCAATCCCAAATGCAATTGCGAGCGGCAGTGCAACAATCGCCACGGTAAAACCCGCTAAACATTCTTTTGCTATTTTTTGAACCATAAAAAAATCACCTCTACATAAAATGAAACTTTAATCAGTGAGGGGTCTTCAGTCCCACTGATTATTATCTCTTACCAATCGGGCTTTTACTGACAGTTCTTCTCTCACTAACTTCCTTGCTTTCGCTAAATTTTGAGGTAGAAGTGTTACATGCAGGATAATGTCCACGTTCCATTGTAACGTGAGAAAGGCGCGTTCGTCAGCGCCTTTTAGAAGAAACTCTTTACAGTATCGTGAAGTAACCGTCTTCATTTTTCACATTCCCTTCTCGCTAACGCTTTAGAAAAAAATCCCCCTATGCTATAATGAACGGATTAAATCTTTTACTATATATTTGGAGGCAATATGCTAACTTTTGAAGAAAAATTATCGATTATCGAATCTTTCCCGCAATTAGAAAGAAAGAACGTGTCATTAAAACGTGTAAACTTTCACTTTGAAGAAAGTCGCTTAGACAAAAAGAACGTTGTTTATCATTTACATCCAAATGGAAATGGCTTTGTATACGCTAGCGGCATTAACGGTTATAAAACAGACGATAAAGGCATGGTTAACATCCGTGAATTTTCAGCAGACGAACTACGCTCATTAATTCAAAAATCAATTGAACTTCTATCCCAAGAACCCGAAGAAGTAGTCGCACAGGCTGCACCTACTAAAGAAGAAGAATGGCATAATGAAGACGGCCATATTCTTACTCTTATCCAAGAAGACGATATGTGGAATGTGTACGCAGGTAGTAACTTAGACGGAACATTCAATTCTTATCCAGAAGCTGCAGAATACCTTGATGAAGAAGGTTTCTCACGCAAATAAAAAAAATGCCTTTCCAAATTGGAAAGGCATTTTTTTTATTGTTTAGCACCTTTTAATGACTCTCTAAGTACAAATTTCTGCAATTTCCCACTCGCATTACGAGGAAGTTCATCTGCAAATACGTAGTGGCGTGGTCGTTTATAGTCTGCTAACTCATCACTTTCTTTACAATACTTTTCTAAATCTTCCGCCGTAATATGTTCATCCTTTTTGACCACTACCGCAACAACACGTTCACCCCATAATTCATCTGGTTCACCAAGTACAGCAACATCTAGTATCCCAGGATGACTATGCAGGAAATCTTCAATTTCACGCGGATAAATATTTACCCCGCCGCTAATGACCATATCATCCAAACGATCGGCAACGTATAAATAACCATCTTTATCTAAATAACCTAAATCACCTGAGTGATACCATCCTTTATACATAGACTTTGCTGTTGCTTCTTCACGATTATGATATCCTGCCATCATAGTTGGTCCACGTGAAATAATTTCTCCCACTTCATAAGGTGGTAACACGTCATCTGGTTCTGCCGGCCCCTCTTCGTTCGGTTTTACAATTCGAATTTCATGACTAAAACAAGGCGTTCCAGCCGAACCAGCTTTCGTAATTTGATCTTCTTCTACTAAGAATGCAATAACGGGACCCATCTCTGTCATTCCATAAATTTGAACAAGATCGATATGCAGACGCTCTTTACATTCTTTTACGAGCGCTGGTGCCATCGCAGCTCCGCCATATACTCCAATTTTCATCGACCGTAATTCATATTGTGATAAATCCTCTTGTAACAGCATATTCCACATCGTTGGCGCCGCAAAGAATGTTGTAATCTTTTCCTTTTGAATTGTATGTAACACCGTCTTTGTATCAAAGTGATGTAAAATGATATTTTTTCCGCCAACTTGAATTCTTGGTATAATACCAGCATTTAATTCACCGCAATGGTACAGTGGTGCTACTGCAAGGCCAATACTATCACGGTTATATTTTAAGAAATACGTGCAAATCATACTATGTTCAGCCATATCACGATGACGATGTAGCACCCCTTTTGGATGACCCGTTGTACCACTGGTATAGAGCATCGAACAATAATCTGTTTCCTCAACGACAATATCCACTGCCTCAGATGAAGCTGCATTTACCTTTTCATGATAAGAAGCAGCGTATGAAGGTGCATGATCTTCTATGTACCAAAAAGAACTATTTGGGAAATCTCGTTCAATGGCAGCAACCGTCTGTTCAACGGCTTTTTCAAATACAACGACTTTTGAGGATGCATCCATGAGGATATAAGCTACTTCTTTTGCTTTTAAACGGAAGTTAATCGGATTGAAAATCGCACCGATTTTCGCACAAGCGAGGTAAACGTTTACAAATTCATGACAATTATATAAATAAACAGATACAGTATCTCCTTTTTTCACACCTTCTGCTAATAATGCTTGCGCCGTTTTATTGATCTGTTCATCCCATTCTTTATATGTCCAACGAATGTTCTTTTCTGGTTCTACTAACGCTTCTTTATTTGCATATTTCCCTACCGTTAAATCAAAAATCCTCCCAATCGTCATATACATGTCAAAATATGCCCCCTTTTAACTTTCATAATTCTATCATTTCGTCTATAAGTAGACATTTCCTCTACATTTTTACCTTCTTTTTCTGATCATTCTCGACAGCGTTTTACAAATATATATTCATTTTGATTTGTAGGCATACACGTATCTGCTATGAAAACAAAAGGAGTGCTCCACTCATTTTCTCCCTTTGTTTTTACTTGGCCTGGGGCTAAAAAAGCAATCTATGCATGGACGGACTCTCTCTCCCATCCAAAGAATGGTTTTTATTAAAAAAAGAGACTGAAACCTAAAAACTCGCAATATGCGAACCTTTAGGTCAGCCTCTTACCCCGCTTTAACGGGCAGTAATACTCCCACCTTAAATTTTAGCAGAAGCCAAGAAGTTAGGTGTGAGATAAACTGCCCGTAAAAGCCCGATTGGTTCAACTAATAATCCGTGGGGGATGAGAAAAACCCCCACGGATTAAAGTTTCACTTTAAGAGAATAGCTCTTTTAAAATTTCAAGCTTATCTTCTGTATATTTGATATAACCATCATTATATGATTTCGGATCTTTCGGGTTTGCAAAATGTGTAATTGCCCCTGTCTCTGGATGCACAAATTTACTTGATGCACCGCAGCCAAGACCGATAATAGACTGTACTTCTTCCATAATCACGATATTATAAATACTTTCTTGCGATGGCATCGCATAGCCTACATTTTCTAAGTTACCTAAAATGTTCTTTTGGCGGTATAAATAATAAGGTACGTAATTATGATTTTTCGTCCACTCTTCAGCCTCATGCATCATCGCTGTAATTTCTTCACGACCTGCCACTTTATATTTACGCTTATTTTGCGTCATTTCAGAAGCACGCTTAAATGATAATGTGTGAACTGTTAATGATTCCGGCATTAACTTTTCCGTTTCATCTAACGTATGTTTAAATATATCTAGTCCTTCACCTGGAAGACCAATAATTAGGTCCATATTGATATTGTTCATTCCCATTTGACGTGCTAAATGATACTTTTCAATCGTTTCTTCCACTGTATGATGGCGCCCGATTGCTTTTAACGTTTCTTGATGGTACGACTGCGGATTAATACTAATGCGGTCGATGTTCCATTTATTTAATACTTCTAGTTTTTCTGGCGTAATCGTATCAGGACGACCTGCCTCAACTGTTACTTCGCGTACTTCTTTCACATCCGGGAACGATTGGTACATTTCTTCATACAACATGTCCATCTCTTCTGCTGTAATACTTGTTGGCGTACCGCCTCCGTAATAAATCGTTGTAACCTTAACACCTTTTTCTTTTAGGAACTTACCAATTTCACGAACTTCGTAGTGTAAGCCTCCTAAGAAAGAATCAACCGATCCTTGACGTCCATTAATCGCATACGCCGGGAATGTACAATATGCACATTTTGTCGGACAGAACGGAATACCGATATAAATACTTACTTCTTCTTTCAAACGATATAAATCTGGAACAACTGCTAATTGACAGTCCACGATGCGCTGCAGAAGTTCAATTTTTTCTTCATGAATTAAATAGCTTTCACGAAGTTCTTTATGCGCTTCTTCTTTTGACATGCCATTTTGAAGCATTTTATGAAGAAGTTTCGTTGGACGTACTCCTGTTAAAATCCCCCAACTTTGTTCAATTCCAGTTAGCTGTTGCAAGACAGAAAGATACACATATGAAACAACATGTTTTACTTGTTTCATACGTTCTTTTTCTACTGTGAAGGAAGATAAATCTTTTTCAAACGTTTCTTCATATACATTTCCAGTTGCAACGTCTGTTAAACGTGCTGAAGCTGTCACGTTTCCTTCTATCTTTATTTCAACAATAAGATTCGCATCTTCTTTCTCAAATCCTATCGTGCTTTCTTCAAAAAATAAGCCGCTAATATTTTGTAGCGGACGTAAAAAACGATCATCTTGTAACGTTTTTATTGAAATTAACAACACTTATCACCTTTTCATTTGTAAACTCTCTTTAGTTTACTTGAAGGGTGACTAGAGGTCAATATAGAAGCTTTTCCTCATTTTCCCGGAAAGACAAACACTAAGAAACGCAGCTTTCAGGCTGCGTTCTTTCGTCATCTTGTCACCATTTATGAACCTGCGAGTGATTTTTTAAAAATGGAAGTGGAAATTGCTTTCGAAAATGTTCCTTAATCATATATTCCACTCCGTTTTCACTATTGGAACGTGTAATCCAATCTGCTGCTTGCTTCAATGGAATAGGTGCATCTCCCATTGCAACTCCTAATCCAACACCCGCGATGACATCTAAATCTTCCAAACTATCTCCAATTGCCACCATTTCATTCAATTCGATCCCAAGGTGTTCTCCTAATAATTGTAATCCTCTTAATTTCGATACATGAAGCGGAAGAATTTCTACCCTTCCCCCACCGGATTCTATATACTCGACATTTTCAAATGCTTTTTTCAACGTTTTAAGCGCGCGTTCTCTTTCTCCTCTACTTGCAAAGACAACATCAATTTTCGGAGCTGAAACAGGCTGATCACGCAGTGCGTCACCTAATGAATCTACAAATTGAACAGGATAAAATAACGGATCCGAACTTGATAATACAGTGCGTGCAATTAAGTTTGGTGTATTTCGCTCACGGTTACCGATTGAAAAACGTTCATGTGAAATACGGACATTACATTCAAAATGTTCGAGCACTTGCACGATATTAAACGTTTTTTCTTCTGATAATCGTTTTTGAACAAGCGGCTTATCTAATGAAGCAGAAATAAAAGCACCGCTATGCGTAATTAATATAGAATCTAGTTTTAATGACTTTGCTATTTTATGAGCCGATTGAAAGTGCCGACTTGTAAACAGCGTAACATATACACCTTTTCGTTTGACAAAATCAATAGCTTCTCGTGTTCCTTTTGGTATCTTCCCATTTTTCTGCAGGAGCGTCCCATCTATATTAAGAGCCAACAAGCGATAAATCACGTCGCATTCCTCCTCTTAGCTGCTTTTACTCTATCCATAATTTATGAACTAAATTTGTTAATTAGAACGAGTTAGAATTTCGTACGCAAATTTGGTTTAATATATACGTATATCATCAGTAAAGGGGATACCAATATGAAAGCACCTCCTTCTTTTTATGAGGGTGATACATTAGAAATTGCTAAAAATTTACTTGGTCATAAACTTGTACATATAGTAGATGGAATAAAACGAAGTGGATTCATTGTAGAAATAGAAGCGTATAAAGGACCAGATGATAAAGCTGCACATAGTTACGGGGGAAGACGAACCGAGCGAACGGAAGTTATGTTTGGCGCACCAGGACACGCTTATGTATATCTCATCTATGGTATGTATCATTGTTTTAATATCATCACAGCTCCAGTTGGTACCCCGCAAGGCGTTCTTATTCGGGCATTAGAGCCAGTCGATGGAATAGAAGACATAAAAATGGCACGTTACGGTAAAACAGATCTTACGAAATCACAATACAAAAATTTAACGAACGGACCTGGAAAGCTATGCCGCGCACTTGGCATTACTTTAGAAGAACGTGGCTTATCCTTACAAGGTGATGAATTATATATTGAATTGGTGCCAGAAGCAGAGCAGCTATCTTCTCAATATGAGATTGTAACAGGCCCACGCATCAATATTGACTATGCTGAAGAAGCTGTTCATTATCCTTGGCGTTTTTATTTTAAGAACCATCCATTTGTCTCTAAATGAAAAAGAAGCCAAATCGGCTTCTTTTTTTACTCCGCACCTTCCGCAGTCGCAATATCATTTTCAAGATTTTCTCTAGATAAATCCGCTGCCATAAAATCAGCTGTTTCTGGAAGTGCTAAATGCATATGTGCTTTTTGACAAATTTCGATCGTACAGTTTTCTACAGTAAAATCAAAAACATGTCCGCCTCCGCTTCGTTCATCATCAATATAATGTAGATGGAAACCGGCTACTCCAATACCTTGCGCATAATCTGGTGTCCAAAATCCTGCCATTGTTCCTTTCGTATGAGAGAAAGAAAAAATCGGCTGTGATTTTGTCACTTCTACAAGTGGTGTATATGGTTTTTCTTGACACGGAACGGTTCTTGTTCTTACTTCACGGAATGTTCCATCCATACGAATCGCATAAAATAAGTTTTTACTTGGCATTAATTCATGTAATAAAGATTCTACTTCTTCACGATTCATTGGACGATCAATTGTATAACTCATTTCTTTTTCAAAAAATGTTACAGTGGCAAACGGTGTTGTTTCTTCCGGTGCTACCATTTCTGCAGAACCGTCGGAACGCAAATGATAAAATTCTCCATCAAAAGCAATCATTTCACCATCTAATTGATCAAACGTACCGATGCCAAAATCGCCGTGCTCTTTTAATTTATCAAAGTTGATAATGCCATCATATATACCATCCAATAAAGCTAGCATTGTTGACGTTTGATATACTTCATTATTCGTTTTCATCTTTTTCGCATCAATATCTAATAATTGTGCAATACTCATGTCTATTCTACTCCTTTACCACTAGTTCAATTGGTTTGGTAGTAATTTTTCACTTAATTTAATGTTATCGCGATAATCAATTGGAATATCTACAACTACAGGACCTTCTGCTTTCAGTGCTTCTTGTAATACCCCTTCTAACTCTTCTGGAGAATTCACACGAAGTCCAATAGCACCGAAGCTTTCTGCATATTTTACAATATCAACATCACCAAATTCTGTTGCTGATGTTCTGCCGTATTTCATCATTTGTTGGAAGGCAACCATATCATATGTACCATCTCTCCAAACAAGATGAACAATCGGAGCTTTGAGACGTACTGCTGTTTCTAGTTCCATTGCAGAGAATAAGAAACCACCATCTCCAGAAACAGAAACCACTTTTTTACCTGGTTCCACCAATGTCGCTGCAATTGCCCAAGGAAGTGCGACACCTAATGTCTGCA
Organism: Bacillus sp. 95MFCvi2.1; assembly: GCF_000374965.1. Lineage (NCBI taxonomy): Bacteria > Bacillati > Bacillota > Bacilli > Caryophanales > Bacillaceae > Bacillus > Bacillus sp. 95MFCvi2.1. The sequence continues at coordinate 28,115 of NZ_KB895702.1, forward strand.
TACCATTACTAAATAATAAACGGCGTGGTTCATAAGAGCGGAAGCATCTTGCCATCCAAATGTAATGTGAACCGATGTCACATGCAACAGTTGTTTCATCATCAATTAACGAACGAAGTGTACGAATGACTTGCAGTGGATGTGTAAGCCCTTGTGAATCGCGAACTGGCACTTCGGCTTGCTCTGATAATTTCGCACGTAATTGATCTAAAATAGCTTCTGATTTTGTTGACAAGATAAATCTTGGTAATTGCTCTGCAATGCTATCTACCGTTAATGCAATATCACCAATTAATTCGCAATTTGGTTGATAGTCATGGTCAATATCAGCTTGATGATCGTCAAGATGAATAATCGTTCTATCCCCTAACTTATTCCAAAACTTCGGATCATACTCAATTGGGTCATAACCGATAGATAGAACAAGATCGGCCTGTTCTAATAAAATATCGCCTGGTTGATTACGGAATAACCCAACGCGTCCAAAGAAATGATCTTCTAATTCACGTGAAATTGCTCCAGCTGCTTGATACGTTTCAACAACCGGCAATTGTGTATCAGCAATTAACTCACGAACTGCTTTCGTTACTTCATTTGTGCTCGCTCTCATACCAAGTAAAATAACTGGTAATTTTGCAGATTTAATTTGTTCTACAACTGCTGCAATTTTATGTGTGGGAGCGATACCAAGTTGCGGCTGAGAAAGCGTGCCAATAGATGAAACGGACGTTTCAGCAGTCATAACATCTTGTGGAAGACTAACAAGCGTTGCTCCCGGATGAGTAGAAGTTGCACTGCGGAATGCATTTGTAAGTGCTTCTGGCACATTATCAGGATGCTCTACTTCTACGCTATATTTTGTGATTGGTTCGAATAGTGCAGCATTATCCATAGATTGATGCGTACGTTTTAAACGATCTGTACGGGGCACTGCACCCGCTAAAGCAACAACGGGATCACTCTCTGCCGTAGCAGTAACAAGACCTGTCGCTAAATTTGATGTCCCTGGTCCCGATGTAACAAGACATACACCTGGTTTCCCTGTCAATCTCCCAACAGCCGCTGCCATAAATGCTGCGTTTTGTTCATGACGACAAACGATTAACTCAGGTCCACGCTCTTGCAACACGTCAAACACAGAATCAATTTTTGCACCTGGAATACCGAAAACATGTGTAACTCCTTGTTCGATTAAACAATCGACAACAAGATCGGCTCCTTTTGTTGTTGTTTTCACGTTGTTTGCTTTTACTTCTGTACTCAAACTAATCATCCCTTTATGTCAAAATCGTGTACAATAAAGCTAGTTATTATGTAAATCAGCCATATATTACACCTGATTAATTAATGTGGTGTAATATATCTTGTTGATTATTATATTATAAATGTATTACTTTTCCAACAATATGAATTCGAAATTATTTTGACAATAAAAAATGAAAACCCTTACATGTATTTTGTTATATCGAAATAATATTTTTTATAAATTTTTACATTTGTATCACATATTTTTAAAGGTTTTCTCAACAAATATTCCTTGCCTATCTTTACTTTATTTCCTGTAAAACTTTCCTTTTATGCAATTGATTGAGAAAAGGAACTTCTGCGAACTCCATAAAAAAAGACGCTTCCCTCTCAGGAAACGCCTTTCTCATTAAGCCTGATATGCAGTATATAATTCTTCAAGTGGCTTCATAATAATTTTGTTAATATCGCCGATTACAACATTTAAGCGTTGCTCTGCTTCCATTAACTTTACGATTTTTGGATCTTGTTGAATAAGCGCTACAACTTCTTGTGCTTTTTGGTTATCTTCTTCTGTAATTTCTTGTCCTTGCATCATCTTTTGTTGTAAGCCCATTTGCATTGTACGGAATTGATCAAACAGTTGTTTTGATGCCGCATCCCCTTGTACTTCTGCATAACTTGCTTTTAAAGCTTGGAAATCTGTATTTTCTGCAATTGCTTTTTGTAATTCATATGCAACATCATGAATGTTTTTTGTCATTGTATTTTTCCTCCTTTAACGGGCTTGGTCTATTGTCCCCGCCCTTTGAGTACCTTTTGATACGCACCTTCTTACAATAACAAACTATGCACGAGATGTGAAGAAATTTCACTTTATTTATCGAGAGGAACTGTTCTTGTGAGGACAGAGACAGGAGAATCCTCCACCTCAAGCTCTTGTAGAGGTAGGTGGGGGTAGTAGTACAAATTGAACTACCGATATAAAACCTTTCTTTTTAGGGTGAAGAGAGAATCCGCCCATGTATAGAAGCGGTCAGTTCCTTTTCCTACCCCATACCAAGTAAAAACAAAAGGAGAAAGCGAGTGGAGATCTCCTTTTGTTTTCATAGCCGTAACTGAGATGGTGAAAAAGCAATATATATATTGAAAAACCGATTGAAAACCTTTCTTTTTAGGAGTGAGGGCGTCTGTTCATGCATAAAAGCGGTCGGCCCCATGCTATGTGAAAACAACAGGAGAACATAAGTGGATGTCTCCTGTTGTTTTCATGGCCGTGATTTGTATATTGAAAAAGTAACATGGATTTATATAGACAAAGCGTTACATTAGAAAAAGCAACACTATACCTTGAATCAAACCTATTGTCCCCCCTAACAACGCTCCCAAATATGTAATCATCTTCAATTCACTCTTCGTAATTGATAACACAAGATCTTCTAATCTCTCTGTTGAGAATGTAGATACTTCTTGTTGTACAATTTCAGCAAGATGTAAATTTTTCAAAATCTGTTCGGTATTGTTTGTCCCCCATGCTAAACCTTTTTTCACTAAACTTGGAATCATTGTTTGTACAACTTTTTCCCGAACTGGTTCACACACTTTTTGAACAGACTGATTGAAAAATCCTCTTACAGTTTCCTCTATTTTAACTGTTGATAGGATTGACTTTACAATCGTTTCTTTCTCTATAAAGGAATCTAGTTCCTTCACTTCTCTTCCCTTTAATTTCTCCCACTCTTTTTGCAGTACATCACTTAAAAGCTGCTTCGTTCCTTCTTGTCCTAAAAACTTAATCACTTCTGGCTGCAGACGATCCACTAAACTTACATTCCCTAAAAACATACCTACTAAATTTAATAATGTACCTCGCGAAGCAAAAAAGTCATCAATCATTTTGGCAAGCCGCTCTTTTCCCTCTTCACTTTCAAAAAAGCTTTTACCTCTTTCTAAAATAAATGATGCTACATTCGGAATCATTTGTTCCACTTTTTCATGAACAGAACTAGGCAAAGCTTGTTCCCACGTATATGTATAATATTGTGATAAAAACGTATCAATTTTTTCCACAATCATACTTTCAATTTTTTGGACGGTCTTCCCTTCCACATGCTCCAAGCCCCATTTTTCTAAAACCTCTCGTAATGATTGCTCATTCACCAAAATTTTATCTATCTCTACTTGTCCCCACTGAATCAGCTCTTGCTGAAAGTTTTCATCTGTTAATTTCTTGCCGATTCCTTCTGGTGTTAACAAATGATCCACAACCATTTTCCCTAATTGAACAGCAAGTTCATCACGACGCTTCGGAATCAATCCGGGCGTAAAAGGTACTCGAAACTTTCCAATATAAATAGGGCGATGCGGGCGAAATAACATTTTTATCGCTAAATGATTCGTATACCCACCAATTATTGCTCCTAACCCTGTCGTTGTTAACATATTTAACCACATATTCATTACACAATACCAGCCTTCCATTTCTCCAAATATATATATCTTACTACAACCTGTTACAAAAACAATACACAACCAGCCATTTATCTTGATATACACTGACTTTCTCCATCCATCAGCTACCTTTTGCGATTTCTCACGGCTTAAGATGCGAAATAACTACCATATTTCCCCGAAATGCAACCACTACCATGACGCACAAAAGATGACCTCCACTCGTTTTCACTTGGCATGGGACCGAAAAAGAATCCGACCGCTTCTATCCATGGACGGATCCTCTTTCCCCTCTAAAAAGAAAGGTTTTTCCACTTGTATGTACATAAATCCATTTCGATCTTTCCATACATCAGTCACTGCTATGAAAACAAAAAGTGATCTCCACTTATTTTCTCCTTTTGGTTTCACTTAGCGTGGGGTGAAAAAAGGACCTGACCGTTTCTATGCATAATCGGATCCTCTCTTACCTCTAAAAAGGAATGTCTTTCAATTTGGCTTCTCTCGCCCTAAAACATAGATCATCCAAAAATAGAATATCGTTATACGGACAACAGTATAATGATATGGGAGCATGTTTGCAATGTACTGAAGCCATTCGCGCAATTGCACAATAGAAATAAAAAACAATTGAGCAGTTCTCTCTTCTCTTTTTACATAATGGATAAAATAGAGCACTTAGGATTATATATGCGAATGCGAAAACAGCATGATTATTCACTGGCCGAAGAAGCTTCCCGCGGCCCATTACGGTTTAATCGATTTACACCGTAACTGAAAAAGGAGTGACTATTACATTGAAAGATCATATTTACACATTACAAATTTCTATCGATCATCCAAGATCGCTAACATTGCCCTATATATTTTCTAGTACTTCTCCCCTTACATTTCTTTCCTTCGGCACACGAAATACGACATGTGAAAATATTGAAATTCATTATACTTATGCTCACGAAATTATAATTGGCGAACAAATTGCGAAAGAACTTTATCTTCCATTTCCAACTACCGTGCATGCTTTCATTCAAAATCAAACACTTGTATTTGGACCATTGATCGGTATTTTCACAACAGGTTTTACAGAATCAGCTGCTAATCCAATTGGCAATCGTTCGATCAGTTTCAAGGAGTTACTGACCCCACCTCACTCTTTACATCCATTTGTTTTCTTATTTGGTGCACAACATATGAACTGGGATGAGGAAACAATTGATGGATACTTTTTTAAAGAGGAAAACTGGATACAATGTAAAGTTCCTTTTCCAAACGTTATTTATGATCGGCTACCTAATCGAGAAGCAGAACTTTACAAACCTATTCTCAGAACAAAAAAACGATTACAAACGAAGTACACCATTCCATGGTTTAACCCAGGTTTTTTTAACAAATGGAATATACACCAGCTGCTTACAAATGAAAAAACAGTCGCTTCTCTGTTACCTCAAACAGAAACATTTCAGCACTTCGAGCAAGTAGAGAATTTCTTATCATCATATAAACACATTTATATGAAGCCTGTGCATGGTAGTCTTGGACGAAATATTTATCAAATTCTTTATTCCACTTCAGAAAACAGTTATTATTGTCGTTACCGCGAGGCAGGGCAGAATAAATTACGAAAGTATCACTCTTTAGAAACACTTATCAATCATGTTATGCAAGGCCATGATTTAAAAACATTTATTGTTCAACAAGGAATTGTATTATTACGTATAGGTGGGCAGCCAGTAGACTTTCGCATTCATACAAATAAAAATCGTTTTGGGAATTGGAGAGTCAGTGCCATCGTTGCAAAAATCGCCGGGAAAGGCAGTATGACAACTCATATAAATAGCGGCGGAGAAGTAAAACTACTCCAAGATATTTTTTCTGATGCAACGGAGCGTGTTCGAATCACGAATAAATTGACAGGTGCAGCCTTGCAACTAAGTTCTATTTTAGATCAGCAAACGGAAGGAAATATTGGAGAAATTGGTTTTGATTTAGGTTTAGATAAAGATGAGAAGATTTGGCTATTTGAAGCCAATTCCAAACCTGGAAGAACTATATTTCAATCCGAAACATTACAAGAATATAGTGAACTGACGAGACAGCTATTTTACGAGTACGCCATGCATTTAACAGAACATCATCTTTCTCGTCCGAAAAGGCTATTACCAGAAGATAAAACTTCCACCCTATAATAGGTGGAAGTTTTTTTATTACACCAGTTTCACCGTTAATTCAGTTTGTGTACCACACGTCCCGCAATAGAAAACATGAACACAATATTGCTGAGAATTCTCCCCTGTTAAACCGTCTACCTCTATTAATAAATCTTGATCCATATATGCGCTATAAGCATCTGTATAATCTACAACTTTCCCATAATCTTGGAGTACATTCAGGCAACTTTGACAAGAATATACTTGAGCTTCCAGTGCATTGCAAAGTGGACATATTCCCATTTATAACTCCTCCAATCATAGAGGTTTCATATTTACAATTAGTGTGACCTTCTTTTAGAAAAATACAAATTAAAAAAACGAAATAAACTCCTTCTTTTTAGGTGGGAGGGAGCATCCGGCCATGCATGGAAGCATTCAGATCCTTTTCCTGCCCCATGCCAAGTGAAAACACAGAGAGAAAAAGAGTGCAGGTCACTTTTCGTTATCCATAGCTGTAACTTATATGCTGAAAAATTAAAATCGGTATATATTTTTACAAAATTTACAAATTATTAACTCGCATATCTTTCTACGTAACATCCATACTATGAGTAGATTCACTTCAAACGATGGATTAGCGCCAAACGAGGCGATAATCTGGTTCAACTCCAGCTAATCCAACCAAAAAAATTTCTATACTTTAAGGAGGATATATTCCTATGGCAAACCAAAACAATCCATTAGTAGTACCAGGCGCAACAGCTGCAATCGATCAAATGAAATATGAAATCGCTCAAGAATTTGGTGTACAATTAGGAGCAGATTCTACAGCTCGTGCAAACGGTTCTGTTGGTGGCGAAATTACAAAACGTTTAGTAGCAATGGCTGAGCAAAGCCTTGGCGGATACCAAAAATAAATATATATGGCAAAAAAGGTCTCAAGCATTCGCTTGAGACCTTTCTTTCTACCCTAGCATTTGTAAAAATCGCTTCGTTCGTTCTTCTTTTGGATTTGTAAATACTTCTTCTGGTGTACCTTGTTCCACAACAACGCCGCCATCCATAAAGATAACACGATTCGCAATTTGATGAGCAAAGCGCATTTCGTGCGTTACAATCACCATCGTCATTCCTTCTTGTGCAAGTTCCTTCATTACCTTTAGGACCTCTTGTACAAGTTCTGGGTCTAACGCTGACGTTGGTTCATCAAATAATAAAACTTCTGGTTCCATCGCGAGCGCACGAGCAATTCCAACGCGTTGTTGCTGGCCACCAGATAGTTGGAATGGATATAACTCCATTTTGTCACCAAGTCCAACCTTCTCAAGGAAATATGTCGCTTTTTTCTTCGCTTCTTCTTTCCCTACTTTTTTCACTGTAACAAGCCCTTCCATTACATTTTGGATTGCTGTTAAATGAGGAAATAAATTATGATGCTGGAACACCATACCTGTTTGTGTACGAAGATTTACAATATCTTTCTTCGTTACTTTTTTAGAGAAATCCAGCTCTTTGTCACCAATGCGAACAATACCTGCATTTGGTGTTTCTAATACATTCAGGCAACGTAAAAATGTTGTCTTACCAGATCCAGATGGCCCAATAATGACAACAACTTCACCTTTCTCCACTGATAAATCAATATGCTTTAGTACCGTGTTATCACCGAAACTCTTTTGTAAATGTTGAATTGAAATCATAAAAACAAAAACTCCTTTTATAAAAGGATTATTATTTAAGCGTATAACGTTCTGAACGTTTTTCTAATATTTGTTGCACGATAGATAATAAGAAACAAATCGCCCAATAAATAAGACCTGCTTCAAAATAAACAATTAAAAATTCATAGTTCATTGCTGCAATTTCCTGTGCTTTTCGAAACAGCTCTGTTACTAAAATTAATGATGCTAATGAAGTATCCTTCACTAAGCTAATAAACGTATTCGAAAGCGGTGGAATCGATACACGTGTCGCTTGTGGTAAAATAATGCGTTTCAGCGCCTGTGGATATGTCATCCCAATTGTATATGCTGCTTCCCATTGTCCTTTTGGAATAGACAAAATAGAAGCACGAATAATTTCAGATGCATATGCACCAACATTTAATGAAAAACCAATAATAGCTGCTGTATATGGATCAATCTCAATTTTTAAAGTTGGAAGCCCATAGAAAATAATAAACAATTGTACAAGAAGTGGTGTTCCGCGAATAATAGATACATAGATACGAGCAATCCATTGCAGTAGGCGACTACCTGAAATACGCGCTAAGGCCGTCAAAGTCGCCAATATAAGACCAATCGCGAACGTGATAAGCGTTAATGGGATTGTCGTGAAAAGAGCACCCTCTAGCATAGGCATGAAGGATGCTTGCATAATATCTATCCATGTAGATAATCGATCTGTAATCAATGCATTACTTAGATACATTTTCACCGAACCATTTTTTCGTTATTTTGTCATACGTACCATCTTTTTTCATATCTTCTAACGCTTTATCTACTTCTTGTACAAGCTTATCGCTACCTTTACGGAATAAGAACCCACTTTGTGACGCTTCTTTTTCTGTTGCTGCAATTTTAATGTTTGCATCTTTTTTCGTTTGTAAATAGTTTAACACTGATAATTTATCATTGATTGTGAAATCAACGCGACCTGTATTAAGTAGTTCTACTGCTTGACTAAAGCCTTCTACACCTTGAATCTTCGCACCATTTTTCTTTGCAAGATCCGCATAGTTACTTGTTAAAGACTGTGCTGCTGTTAATCCTTTTACATCTGTAAATGAAGCAGGTTTATCTTTATCCTTTGCAACGACAAGTGCTGCTGAAGAAGAAATATACGGTTTAGAGAAATCATACTTCTTTTGACGATCTTCGCGAATTCCGACTTCATTCGCAACCATATCGAAACGTTTTGCATCAAGCCCTGCAAGCAAGCTATCCCATTGTGTTTCTTTAAATACTGGTTTCACACCGAGACGTTTTGCAACTTCTTCTGTTAACTCAACGTCAAATCCAGTTAATTTTCCACTTCCATCGTGGAATGTAAACGGTGGGTATGTACCTTCTGTACCAACAACGAATTCACCGCTTTTTTTAATTTGTTGCAATGCATCTTGACTAGTAGCTGTATCTTTTTTCTCTTCTTTGCCACAGCCCGCCACAATACCGACTGCTAGTGTAGCTACTGCAAGCACTGAAAATAATTTCTTCATGATATTAGTCCTCCAAGTATTCTGATAGGAATTTAAAAACTATATTGATTGTATGCAATCTTGAACAATTTTTCAATGAAAATGTTCGTCATTAGTGTATCCTTTTTTTTCATAATCAAACAACATGATATAAAATCACCACATACAAAAAATAAGTAACATTTTTTAATATAGCACTTATGATGGAAAAGGTAAAACAATACTTACTTTATCTATATGAATATAAATTGAAAACCATTCTTTTTTAGATGGGAGAGCGGATCCGACCATGCATAAATGCGGGCAGGGCCTTTTTTTGCCCCATGCGGTGTGAAAACAAAAGGAGAAAATGAGTAGAAGTCTTCTTTTCTCCTTCATAGTCATAACTGGGCTGTTGAAAGATCAATATGGATTTTTCTATACAAAAAGCTATGTTAAACAATGTTGTTTTTTTGAGATAAAGAAAGGGAACTCCTATTATTGAGTTCCCTTGTTCCCTTAAAGCTCCCGATTGTGGAATAATGAGTGTTTAATTTACAAGAACTTTCGATAAACCTGTGTATTATGAAGCGGCTTAAAACCTAAAGAGGTGTACAACCTCTCAGCACTTTCATTTCCCTCTAGAAAACATATTCGGATTTCTTCGTATCCTTCTTCTAACATCTCGTTCATACCGAATTGTAAAGCCTTACGTCCATATCCATTTCCTTGGTAACTTGGAACAACCATTAAATTATCTAATATCCCTTCTCCAGTAGTAACTGATGCAACAATTTGTTCATTTTCTAACACTAAATATACATTATTTTTATTGTTTAATTTGTATTTTTTTACACCGTCTTCTGGAGCAAGGTAAGGTTTAATATCATTCTTTTCGTGCAACTCGTAATAACATTCCTGTACCATTTTTACAAACTGGTCAAAAAATCTATCTTCATATTTAATCAACTCAATGTCTGCTTTAGGAAAAGTTCCTCCCTTGTATACCGATTCAAGTGAACCCCACCATTTTTCAAACCCCATTTTCTTAGCAAAGCCAATAGGATTTTCTGATTCGACTCTCATATAAGTACACACAAAATCTGGTTTTGTTTTAGAAATTACCTCTTCCATTGCTTTATATAATGTAGAACCAATACCTTTTAAACGGGAATCTGGTTCTACATAAATACTGATTTGAGCAATAGACTCTCCAGCACTATTTGTATAGACAGATGAGTATGAGAACCCTTCAATTCCATTTTGTTCATATAGGAGAAAGTGCGTAGAATTTAGGACAATATCATCTAAAGAACCTACCTCTTCTTCTATCCCCATACTTTTTATTAGATTTAATATACTGACCTTATCTTCTTTTTCCCTATAAACACGTATCATTTAGATAATCCCCCATCTCCCATTTAATAGTTAGTCTTCTGCTAAATTCGGTTATTACTTAGTTAAATTTTCTTATGCTTATTCCTCAATCCTATGCTTTAACGAAACATCAAACAATCATCAGTCCGGAAAATTCTGATAAATCAAGTTTATCAGAGGTTAACTGCTCTCAACAATCGTTTTACTAACTATGGGATTATCATTTTGACAAACAACGACAAAAACAGAGGCAGCTGCCCCTGTTTCTCAACACTCTTAAAAGAGCTTGCCTTTAAGAATCTAATACACAATACCCGATCATTCCGCACAATAATAAAAAGAAAGCAATGTTAAATGTAACTGATAATTCTTCCATCTCTATCTCCCCCTTGCTTCCAACATATCACATGGATAAGGAAAGGGATGGGAGCATTTGTAAACATTGCTTTAAAGTTTTCTGAACATTTCGTGAAAGTTACGCACTTTGACTTCCTTCTATTTGCGTTTTATACATTTCATAATAACGACCCTTTTTCTGCATTAATTCTTCATGTGACCCTTTTTCAAGAATAGTCCCCCGATCGAGCACAATGATTTGATCTGCACTCTTAATTGTGGACAGGCGATGTGCAATAATAAATGTTGTTCTTCCTTTCTTTACAACTTCTAGTGCCCCTTGAATCATCGCCTCAGTCTCTGTATCAATACTTGAAGTCGCTTCATCTAACACTAAAATGGCAGGATCGAATGCTAACGCACGTGCAAAAGATATAAGTTGGCGCTCTCCAGTCGATAGGGTACTTCCTTTTTCCGTAATTTCTTCTTCTATATTGTTAGCAAATCGTTCTGCCCCTACATCATGCAGTGCTTTTACAATTCGAGCCTTTGAAATCTTTGGATGTTCTAAACTTACATTCGACGCAACTGTACCACTAAATAAAAATGGATCTTGTAATACAATTCCCATGTGCTCGCGGAGTGCTTGCTTTGGTATATTTTTCACGTCATGCCCATCGATTGTAAGTTTTCCTTTTTGAAACTCATAGAATTGGAAAAGTACATTCATAATAGAACTTTTCCCAGATCCCGTATGACCAACAAGGGCCACCGTCTCTCCTTTTTTTGCCTCGAAAGAAATGTTTTTTAACACTTCATCTTTCCCATTATAAGAAAATGAAACATCATCAAATCGAACATTTCCATTAAGACGTGGTATACGTTCCTCTTCCACTACTTCGCCCTTTTCATCCAGCAGTTCAAATACACGTTCCGATGCAACGCGCGCTTGCTCTAAATTCGCAAGCTGGTTTACCATATTTGTAATTGGTGAGAAGAGCCTTGTTAAATAATCGACAAATGCATACAGTATCCCTAAAGAGATAATCCCAGCAGCGCTCAAAGAGGCACCGCCAAAATACCAAATAACCGCCGTAAAAGCAATGTTGCGTAAGACACCCACTAAATTATGCGATGTCGCTGCATTTAAATTTAAAATTTTATTTTGGTACTTAAAGTAATCTTCATTTAATTCTTCAAATTCTTTCTTTATTGCACGTTCTTGACGAAATGCCTGGATGATAGGCATTCCTTGGATGGATTCATTCACTGTTCCATTAATATCTGATAACCGAGAGCGCATCTTATGATTGTACACAGAGGCATATTTTCTATATACAACAGCCCAAACAATTAAAATTGGTACGATAATTAAACATAACAGCGCTAATTTCATATCAAGTAAAAATAAAGCAATAAAGATTCCGATAATATAAATAAAACTAGAAACAAATGTCGCTAAAACTGTTACATATAACTCCCGAATGGCCTCCGTATCATTCGTTACACGCGATACAATTTTCCCTGCTGGTAAATGGTCGAAATAACGAATCGGTAATGTTTGAATATGAGAAAAGACATCTTCACGCATAATTTGAATGATTTTATTAGATGCTTTCTGTAAGAAAAACTGTTTACCATATGCAAATAAAGATACAACTAACAATAGTGCAAAATATCCTCCGCCAAGTAAAAGTAATCGTTTCATCTCAGGTTCATAAAACGAATACACTTCTTTGGTTGTTAACATTTTTGCTTTATACACTTGCGCTGCTTTTCCACTTTGAACTGTAATAATATCTCCCTTTACAGAACGTGTTCCCTCTGCAGCAACCTTATTAGGTACAAAATAATAAGTGAAACCAACTTGTATAATACGAACTTCTTTTCCTTTTTGTTCACCTTGTTCAAAGCGGTCGCTTCGCTTATACCAAGCTCCGTTATAAAGTACGGCATCGTCCCCTTGCACTGTTTCATGCCATGGTTTCTCAATACCGACAATATGATCATCAATCATTGTCTTTGCTACAAATGGGCCTGCAAGCTCTGCAATAACGAAAATAAATAACATTGCCAGTGCCACAAAAATGGTTCCCTTTACTTTCATAGCGTATTGAAATAACCGTTTTCCAACACTCATATTTTCACCTCACCCTCTACGTTTTCGCCCTGCTGTCTTTCAAACTGCTCCGCATACCAGTCACCATTCAAAACGAGCCTATCATGTGTTCCCTCTTCGATAATTTCACCATTATCCATAACGAGAATCCAATCAGCATGCTGCACAGCTGACAGGCGGTGCGTTGTTATAATTGTTGTTTTTCCGCTTCTTTCTCTCCGTATATTTTCAATAATCGCTGCTTCTGTTCGAGCATCCACAGCCGATAATGAATCATCTAAAATTAAAATTTCCGGATTTTGAATCACAGCTCGCGCAATCGAAATCCGTTGTTTTTGTCCACCAGATAGAGAAACACCTTTTTCTCCAACAAGCGTCTCTAATCCTTCTGGAAGAAACTCCAGATCTTTTTTAAATGCTGCAATTTCAATTGCTTTTTGAAGCTCCTCCTCATTTGCTTCTCTGTTCCCAAATAAAATATTTTCTCGTGCTGTTTTTGAAAATAGAATATGCTCTTGTGGTACATATCCAATCCAGCCTCGTACGTTTTCGGTTGAAATTTCATCAAGCGTAACATTCGACACCGTAATATCCCCTTCTCCAAGTGGATACTGACGAAGGAGCTGGCGAACAAGAGTCGTTTTACCACTCCCTGTTTTCCCAACAATACCAAGCGTTTCCCCTTGCTTTAATGAAAAAGAAACATTTTTCAAATTAAGCTCAGGTGAAGCAGGATACGAAAAGGAAACTTTATCAAAGTCGATATACTCTGGTTCGTGTACACGCGTCGGCTTTTTCACGTTCTTCACGTCAGGCTCATACGCTAACGTTTCATTGACACGATCTAGCGAAGCATTTCCGCGCTGCATGACATTTATTAATTCACCAATCGCAAACATTGGCCAAATCATCATCCCAAGATAAACGTTAAAAGACACAAGTTCACCAAGAGTAACCTTCGATTGGAACACTAAAAACGCTCCATATACAAGACCAATTAAATAACTAAGACCAACTAGCATCTTAACCGTCGGCTGAAACAGTGCATCAATTCTTGCTACTTTCATATTTTTTTCATATACATCTGTTCCTAATTGATGAAATCTTTGCTCATCAGCTTTTTCCTGTACATATGCACGGATAACACGCACGCCTGCAATCGATTCAAGTACTTTATCATTCATATCTCCAAAAGCATCTTGAGCAATCGTAAAGCGTTCATGTAACTTTTTCCCATATATATTCATCGCATATGCCATAATCGGCAAGGGAAGAAGTGCCGCAATTGTAAGTTGCCAACTGATTGAAAATCCCATCATAAAAACAATTGTGAGCATATATAAACTAGAATCAACAAGTGTCAAAATCCCAAAACCAGCAGTCATAGCAATCGCCTTTAAATCATTTGTCGCTCTCGCCATTAAATCACCAGTACGATTTTTGTGATAAAAGGTTGGCGTCATTTTCAACAAGTGCCCCATAAATTTTGAACGCATCGTTTTTTCAAGCACGAATGCACCGCCAAATAATTGGTGCTGCCATACGTAGGTGAGTACATACCCACCAACTGTCGCTCCAAATAAAATCCAAACATACTGTATAATCACTTCGTTTGTTAAAGACCCTACTTTTATATGATCAATTGTTAACCCAATTACTTTCGGAGGAATTACCTCTATTACATTTACAATTAGAAGCACTCCAATTGCTATGCTATACCTCTTCCAATGTTCTTTAAAAAACCATGTTAACTTTTGTAATACTGAAAACAATGAAATCTCTCCCTTCTCGATCTTGTTTCAGTCTATTTCTGTTATCCACTATCAAAAGCTCCTGCTTTTACACCGTACCAATTGTACTGTTTCACCATAACTTCTCACCTTCCATATTTTTCTACCCCGCTATTTGCGGGCAGTAAAATCCCCACCTCAAGATTCAGCAAGAAATGAGAACGATAGATAAGGGGATAACTGCCCGTAAATGCCCGATTGGTTCAACTAACCCATCCGTGGGAGATAAATCCCCCTTACGGATGGAAGTTTCACTTTATCGAAACCATACAAAGTATGGAAACAACCAAAATAGAGACAAAAAAACGCATACCGCCGCTTGACGATATGCGCAAAAACGCATAAAAGCGTACGTTACGAAATACGCAACGTACGCTTTTTGAAAAAACAAAAAAGCACTATCTTTCCGTACGGGTTGCGTAATGATATGAATGTTTCCCACCATGTAATCCAACTAAGCCAGTCATATTTACCATTACAATCATTACGCGCACCCCCTTCATTTATTTTCCATTTTTAATTTTATAACTTTATCAACTTTTCTGTCAATTGTTTTTTTCATTATTTTACAAAATAAACTTTTATCACCAAAAATAAAAGATGTACAATACCACTTCGATACTCGAAAAAATTATCTATCGATATTATTATAGATAATCCTATATTTCACTTACAAATAAGGTAAACCCCTTTAAGAAAGGGCATACAAAATAAAAATCACATAAGAAATCGTTTCCATAAACATTTTGTTTGAAAAATGCTCTCAAACCCCCTACAATCACCATATACTCACTCTTACAAGTTGCTATTTTAGGAGGACAAATCATGACAACTAGCAATACGTACAAATTTTATTTAGACGGTGAATGGAGAGAAAGCTCTTCTGGGCAAACAATTGATATTCCATCACCATACTTACACGAAGTAATTGGTAAAGTACAAGCAATTACTCGTGAAGAAGTTGACGAAGCAATTAAATCAGCACAACAAGCTCAAAAAGAATGGGCTGAAGCTTCTCTTCAAGATCGTGCAAAATATTTATATAAATGGGCTGATGAGCTCGTAAATATGCAAGATGAAATTGCCGATATCGTAATGAAAGAAGTCGGTAAAGGTTATAAAGATGCGAAAAAAGAAGTTGTTCGTACAGCTGATTTAATTCGTTATACTGTAGATGAAGCATTACACATGCATGGCGAAAGCATGATGGGCGATAGCTTCCCTGGTGGATCTAAATCCAAGCTTGCAATCATTCAACGTGCACCACGTGGTGTTGTTTTAGCAATCGCACCATTTAACTACCCTGTAAACTTATCTGCTGCAAAACTTGCACCAGCTCTTATTATGGGGAACGCTGTTATCTTTAAACCAGCAACACAAGGCGCAATTAGCGGTATTAAAATGGTTGAAGCTCTTCATAAAGCAGGTCTTCCAAAAGGACTTGTAAACGTAGCAACAGGACGCGGTTCTGTTATCGGCGACTACTTAGTAGAACATCCTGGCGTAAATATGGTATCGTTCACAGGTGGTACACACACAGGTGCTCACTTAGCGAAAAAAGCTGCTATGATTCCGCTTGTATTAGAACTTGGCGGTAAAGACCCTGGTATCGTACGTGAAGATGCTGACTTACAAGAAGCAGCAAAACATATCGTTAGTGGCGCATTCTCATACTCAGGTCAACGCTGTACTGCAATCAAGCGCGTGCTTGTACACGAAAATGTAGCGGACGAGCTTGTTAGCTTATTAAAAGATCAAGTGGCTGAATTAACTGTTGGTTCTCCAGAACAAGACAGTACAATCGTGCCATTAATCGACGATAAATCTGCTGATTTCGTTCAAGGATTAGTTGACGATGCAGTAGAAAAAGGCGCTACAATCGTAATTGGTAACAAACGCGAGCGCAACTTAATTTACCCAACATTAATTGACAATGTAACAGAAGATATGAAAGTTGCTTGGGAAGAGCCATTCGGCCCAATCCTTCCAATCATCCGTGTTTCTTCTGATGAACAAGCAATTGAAATTGCGAACAAATCAGATTTCGGCTTACAAGCAAGTGTCTTCACAAAAGACATTAATAAAGCATTTGCAATTGCAAACAAAATCGATACTGGTTCCGTTCAAATTAACGGACGTACAGAGCGTGGTCCTGACCACTTCCCATTCATCGGTGTGAAGGGTTCTGGCATGGGAGCACAAGGTATTCGTAAGAGCCTTGAGTCTATGACACGTGAAAAAGTAACTGTATTAAACTTAGTATAATATTTCGTGTTAGAAGCTAATCTACGGTTGTAGACTTAGCTTCTTTTTTTACTCCTAGGCTCTGTTATATGGTAATATTTCAGCACAGAAAAAAGAGCTACAATGAGCCCGCTTTCTCTTCTCTCATTAACCAATCCATCACATTCTCAAGTAAAGTTACAGAATAACTATGTTGTTTTTCTAGACTCAAGTGAGACAAAATATCAAAAATATTTGCTTCATTAGGTTAACACACAGATTAACGGAGCCTATTTCTAAAAAAACCCCTCTTCTTTTAATGACAAATTGTTCACTATAGTCTGATTATTACTATATCCATTGACGTATAAAAATTCATTTGTTACCCTTGATTATGTTAATTTAATACATAAATCCTCATTCGTATCTCGGTGAGGTAGAGGTTGCAGTCATTAAGAGTATCATTTCAGGAGATGTAGTGGCATCGATGAATGAATGGGAAAGGAATGGTTGCCGAAGTAAGAAATGCCCACTGTGCATTCTTGCTGGGTCTGCTATTTAATAAGTGCAGAACTGTCACAAACAATTTGTTTGTGGAGAGCTATCGAGAGGTATGTCGTGGGTTTCCTATAAGATAGAAAGCACGTAGCGACAATTATACGTGCTTTTTTTGTTTTGTATGAAGCTTACCTTTCTTCCCTTTTTGGAAGACATACATATCTCCTCGCTTGACTTGGTTATACTAACTTTGGAGGTATTTTTTATGCAACAAAAAAAATGGGGTTTTTGGGTACTGACAGCATTCGTTGTCGGTAACATGGTTGGCGCTGGTATTTTCATGGTGCCAAGTACGTTAGCACAAACAGCAAGCCCTCTCGGTGTCACTTTAGCTTGGTTAACAACAGGGTTTGGTGTTTTAATGCTAGCTCTTGTTTTCGGTAATTTAGCAATTCGTCGTCCTGATTTAACGACAGGACCACAAAGTCATGCATATGCATTATTCTCATCACCAAAAAAGAAAAAAATGGCTGGTTTCAGTATGGTTTGGGGCTATTGGGTTGCAAACTGGGCAAGTAATGTCGCTATTATTACATCTTTTGCGGGATATTTATCACTCTTCTTCCCGATTATGAAAGACACACGCCTATTATTTTCGATTGGCTCTTTCGATATAGAAGTTGGAAAACTAATTACATTTTCTATTTGTTCTGTCTTACTATGGGGAACACATATGATTTTAACAAACGGTGTAAGCGGAGCTGGGAAGTTAAACTTCTTAGCAACAACAACAAAGGTGACTGGATTCCTTCTATTCATTGTTGTGACTTTGTTTGCATTTCAAGCTTCAAAATTTGGACAATGGTACACACCAATGATTGATAAAGAAGGCGTGTCACATGGACTACTTTCACAAATAAATTTAGCTGCTCTTACAACACTTTGGGCATTTATCGGTATTGAATCAGCTGTTCTTTTATCAAACCGTGCTGTGTCTCCAAAAACGGTAAAACGAGCAACTGTAGCTGGTTTATTGATAACAGTTGCCATTTATTTAGGAATTACCATTTTAACAATGGGTGTTCTTCACATCGATAAATTACAAACTTCTGAACGTCCATTAGCTGATGCATTAAATGCTGCAATGGGCCACGGCGGTGGGAAATTGATGGCACTACTTGCTCTTACTTCCCTATTCGGCTCTATCTTAGGCTGGATTTTATTAAGTTCAGAAGTACCTTATCAAGCGGCGAAAGAAGGATTCTTCCCTTCCTTCTTTGCAAAAACAAACAAAAAAGGAAGTCCAATTTATTCACTAAGACTGACAAATATTATGTCGCAAGTCTTCCTTTTCTCAACGTTATCAGGGACAATTGCTGAGGCCTATACATTCGTTATTACTGTCTCAACCTTAGCTTACTTAATCCCTTATCTCGTTTCACCAATCTTCCAATTAAAACTCGTTGCAACTGGTGAAACGTATAAAGACGAACCCGGTTCAAGGATTATGGATGGTATTATCGCAGTCATTGCACTTTGCTATGCACTATGGGTTATTAAAACTGGCTCCTCAGATATAAAAACATTCCTTCTTGGAATCGGCTTATTTGTAATTGGCTTTGCATTTTATCCATTAATGAATCGCGATAAGAAAAAAAATGAAGAAAATAAAAACGAGCAAATTGCTTAAAGCAATTTGCTCGTTTTTATTTTTGTATAAGAAAGAAACCTATATAATAGAAGACAGAGGTGAAAAAACATGTCAATCGAAACACTATGGAGCACTCGTTTCCAAAAGCATATTCAAAACGTCATCATGTACTTTGCACGCATGATTAGCGGTCTACTATACAGTTTCATCTTCGTCTCATGCGTTGGTGCGTATTATTACGCCAAGTTTCTTAAAACATCTCCTTCTAAAGGCATTTCATTAATCATCATTATATCTCTGCTTACCATCATGATAACGAGGTGCCCGATTCGTACTTTTATCCAAAAGCCTGACGCTGTCTATTTACTGGCACTCGAAGAGAATTTAACATCTTATTTCAAACAGTCTCTTCTATACAATTATGTCATTCAACTTTTTCCATTGCTATTTACGTTTCTAATCATTACACCGCTAGCAATGCAAACATTACAGACAACCGTTCCATTCTTATGTACGATCTTTTTCATTTTAATGTTAATAAAAGGTTGGAACCTATATATCAATTGGTTATGGCGTGATCACTATAATAGCCAAATCTGGTTTATTATTCGTTTCACTTGTAACGCACTTATTCTTTATATGCTCTTTCAGTCCGTATCAGTTGTTCTATTAGGTGCAATGCTATTACTTCTTGTCTTCCTACTTGTTTATACAACAAAACAACCAACAAAACAAATTGGATGGGAATATATAATTGAGCAAGAAGAAAAAATGGACATGCACTTTTACCAATTTGCAAACTTTTTCACAGAAGTTCCACAGCTAAAAAAACAAGTAAAACAAAGAAAATGGCTAACAAGTTGGCTAGAACCTATATTACATAAAAAACAATCTACTTTTTTATATTTGAACACTTTATCATTCCTACGTGCGAATGATTATTTTGGTATATATATTCGTTTAACTATTATCGGTTCTTTTATTTTATATTTCGTACCGAATGTATTTGCAAAAGGCGCTATTACTTGTTGTCTCTTATATATGACCTCTATGCAGCTTCGTACTTTATGGAAGTATTTTTCGGGAAATAATATTGTAGCATTATATCCTATCTCACACGACACACGAATAAATCAATTTCTCATTCTTGTATTTTCATTAGCAGTCGTTCAGCTAGTGTTATTTTCCATTATTATATTCGCTGCACTCCAGCAGTTTTTACTTGTTCTTTCAACTATTATAGTCAGTATATTTTTTATCAAATTTATTATCTTACCAAGAACCAAAAAACGAATTTCTTCATCGGAAATTTAAATGAATGATTGTGTATTCTGAAAGAAAAAAACAGAAAGTTTAGCTAAAGAAGCTACACTTTCTGTTTTTATATTCTCAACAATCAAATAGATTAGGGAAAATAAAATGAGTAAATTAAAGAATTCATCTGTATCCTCTTTTCTATTTTTTCTTCTTATCTATATCTTTTTGTAAGTGTACAAAATGGCATATTACCTTAGGATCATTCAAGAAAGCATACTTTCCCTTTCTCTCTTATGATGCCTCATTATGTTCAGAGGAGTGCTTAACACTTCCCATTCTCTTCAATTTATTCCATCCTACCGCAACCCCACGAATAGATGAAAATACAGATTTAATTACAACATAAGTCATAAATTGACGATAAATAAAGCGTTGTAAAATTAACCATGCTAATGGTTTAGGATTCTCTTTCTCTAATTTAAATGCAAAAAGAGAAGCGAGAAGATCCATTAGAAAGAATACAAGATAAAATCCCAAAACTTTTAGCGGATTGCTACCAAATAGCCCTATAATCATTAATATATCTGCTAAAGGAGCAATGAACTGCAGGACATATTGGAACAACCACATATTAGGTAATGCAACGAACCCTAATGTTTTATGCTTTGGATTAAACAATGCCTTTCGATGCTTCCAAAGACATTGGAGTGTACCATACGACCAACGATATCGCTGTTTAATGAGACTTTTCACATCTTCAGGCGACTCCGTATAAGCATATGCTTTTTCTTCATATACAATTCGATGCCCTTGACGTAAAAATGTTATAGTAAGATCCGTATCTTCTGCAAGTGTATCTTCACTTAAATATCCAGATTCAACTACATTCTTTTTACGCCATGCTCCAATAGCTCCAGGAACTACCGTGATACAATTCAACTCATCAAAAGCTCTGCGTTCTAAATTAAATCCTGTAATGTATTCAACATGTTGCCAAGTAGTTAACAAATTTCGTCTATTTCCCACTTTGACATTGCCTGAAACTGCTGCTACATTATGATCTTCAAAGTGTCTAATCATTAGAGAAATAGCGTCTTGCGCAATAATAGTATCCGCATCTAAAGTGACAATAATTTCTCCTCGTGATTTTTGAAATCCTAAATTCATTGCGGATGATTTCCCACCATTTTCTTTCTGAATTAAACAAACTTTAGGATGTTTATGGAATGCTTCTTGAATTACTTTTGACGTACCATCTTTCGATCCGTCATCAACAACAATAACTTCAAACTCTCCATAATCACTATCCAAAATTGAGCGAATCGTCTTGGTTATAACCTTCTCTTCATTATATGCGGCTATCACAACACTAACGAAAGGTTGATAAGACGAATTAGTAAATAAACGAGATCTTGTTTTCCTTTTTTGCTTGAATGCAAAACAAATTAAAAATAGGAATCGGAAAATACCTAATCCAATAGCAATATAAAAAATAGTTGTTAATATATGTTTAGAATATCCCGCTCCTGAAAAAACAGCTTTATTGTAAAGTAAATATTGCTCACCCTCAGAAGAAACGGGTGGCATAACTTCATCTCGTTCTTTATCCATTAAATCTGAAATTGTTACAAAACTATATCCATGCTTTTTAAGGTCTTTAATAATAATTGGCAGCGCCTCTACCGTATGAGTACGATTTCCTCCTGCATCATGGAGAAGAATAACATTTCCCTCCCCCTTATAAATGGGATTAAGAGCACGCTTTACCAATTCATTTGTTGATGGCGTCGCCCAGTCCTCAGGATCAACTTTTTCTGCCACCATTGTATAGTTCATATTTTGTGCACGCAAAATAGGTACTATTTCATTTGGTGAATCCAGCTCAGCATCCGCTTCATATGGTGGCCTAAATAAAACCGTAGAGTGTCCAGTTATTTCCTGAATGAGGCGCTGAGTTGTATTCAGCTCTACTTTTGTTCGTAGTAAAGACGTATCAGCTACGTTCGGATGCTTGAAGGTATGATTGCCAATTTCATGGCCTTCATCGTATATTCTTTTAACAAGATTAGGATTTATTTGGGCGTTTTCACCAAGTACAAAAAAGGCTGCTTTTACTTTATGCTCTTTTAATATATCTAGAATTTCCGGTGTATATTTAGGATCTGGTCCATCATCAAATGTTAGTACTACTTGTTTTCCTTTTGGTTTTCCATAGCGTTTCACTTGATATGCAGATGGTAGTGATTGATATACTTCATCTGTAAGATAACCTTCTTTGCCTACTTTAAAATCTCTCAATCCATTTTGTCTTTCATTCTCAATCTGTAAAATTTCGCCTTGCCCAGAATAATTTACTTCATCTAAACTAGCGATTTTATGTAATGCATCAGGATTTTTTTGTACCTCAATAGGATCTTTTAAAGCTTTCCATACAGTAGGATCTTCTGCTCCTAGTCTCCATAATGCAAATCCCTTTGCATTGTTGTTCATTGCGATTTTTGCTTGATTATAAAAAGTAACACCATCTAAGAACCAAGCAGTATGTTCTTTCGCTCCTTTTTTATATCGAAAATAAGGATTTCCACTGATCTTATCCCATTGAATTTTTATATTTGAATCATGAGCCATTGTCATAACTTCTGAGAAAGTTAAAGACTTCGCAGGTTTTTTGCTATTTACTTCCCAATCATATCCATAGTTACCGAAAGCAACTATAAGTTTCTCAGAGGGAATGTTTAGATCATTGAGCGTATGTTCAAACCATTTATTTGAAGCAATTGGTCCTGGTGTCCCTGCTCCATAGTGCTCATCATACATCATTACAATCATGCGATCTATTACTTTGGCTAATGCACCATAATCAAAGGCTTTATCATTAGCAGGGACATCTTGCGTTACGAGCAAATGATGTTTGTGAAAGACCGTAGTAAGTTCTTTCATGAAATTTGTTAATTTATCTCTATCGCCTTCAGGTATTGACTCAAAGTCAATATTAATACCTGCAAATTGATTCTCTTCAATTCGCTTTACTAAATCATTAATAAATTTTGTCTGTACATCATCTGAATCATTCAGTAACTTATGAATAAGTTTACTATCAGGACCAGAAGCTTCTTGAGTATAGTTAGTAAGCAACGGCATAATTTTTACATGATTTTTTTTTGCTAACTGTACAATCTCAGGTTTAATCTCACTACTAATTGTTAGGTTTGCTTTTAAGTGATACCATTCTGGAACTAACATGGTTAATGAATCGATATTTTCTTTTAAAGAAGCAGTACTATTTTCATCCCAGTTTACATAAAAACCATAAACTTCTTTAGGTTGTTCGCCATTGTCTGTTGAATTTTTCGAATTTTTATTATTGTTTATTTCGGTATTAGGAGATTTGAATTCTCCCTTCTTTAACTGCTGGTCGCTGAGTTTTTGATTAATAGGTACAAGTTTAGTATCTTGCTTTACAGAAGGATTCATATTTGGAATTTCTGGTGTTGAAAAAATACTTCGAAAGAAAAAATAAAATACAATACTTATACTAACTATTGAGATACATAGAAACCAACTGAAAGCTATTTTTCTTCTTCCTTTAGGATCATAAAAAACGGGTTTTGAGTTATCTTTCTCTTGTTGAATTTTTTTCTCCATTATTTTTTTTACATACTCCTTTTCTTTTTATTCTAAGTACAAACGCAAACTATTTTAACAGATAGACCTTCTAGGGTTTTGGTGCGAAAATAGCTTAATAGGAATATAGAACAGTAATTTCCTGTTAACTTTGAGATCAAACGACTAATCCAAATATCTTATGAATGACTTCAACCTCATTTTGGGCAGATTTCACCCTTTGGTGAAGTTACCCTTTTTTCATCATGTGCATGGCTTCAATACCTCTCAAAATCAAGGTTGCTGTACGAAATGATTTCAATTCTAATTGCTTTCTTCACTATACATATTCGGAGGAAATAAAAATTTTATGGGGGTCAAAAAAATATTTTTTTATAAAATAGATAAACAATTTTTTTCAAAAATAAAAAGCTGACAATTTCATCAGCTTTTTCATAGATTCATATGTAAAAATACTCGCATTCATTTTATCTCGCTATTCGCGGGCAGTAAAACCCTCACATATCAATATTCTTTATACAGTTTCATCCCACACCGACCAAGCCGCTTCGAACATATTTCCATCTAAGTCCCAAAAATAAAAATACTTAGCTTCATTATTTCCTAGCGTTACAATTTTTTTTACTCTTACTCTGGCTTTGAAATAAAATCACGATGCTTTGAATAAAGACGCGAAGTTCTTAAGAAAGTCGCGACGTTTTAAAAAAGATGCGATGCTTTATCCCTTCACGTAAAGAATTCTAAGTGAATTTTGATTAAACTTTTTTATAAAAATATCATATTTTGGGTTATATAAAATATGTATTGTCCTTTACTTATTGGGAATTTTTCATTTAGGTCTTGATAAACAATGTACCCTATACTTCTTAAATATTCTATGGATTTTTCTTTTCTTTCCCTTGATGTTGCGTGGCAGGAACGTTTTTGTCCTCTTTTTTATGCCCGTTGTTTTCGTTTATATTGCCTTTATTTTCTTGCTGAGACTCTTTATTTTCTTGTTTATATCCTTTACCGTTGTTTTCTTGCTGAAACTCTTTATTTTCTTGTTTATACCCTTTACCGTTGTTTTCTTGTTGAGACTCTTTATTTTCTTGTTTATACCCTTTACCGTTGTTTTCTTGCTGAGACTCTTTATTTTTTTGTTTATACTCTTTACCGTTGTTTTCTTGCTGATGCCCATTATTTCCTTTTGATTGCTGGGGTTGCTGTTCCTGGGATTGCTTTTGTTCTATTTGCTCTTGCTTCTCATATCTTTCTTCTTTTACAGGAGACAAATTCGATGATGCATCGGGTGATGACTTTGGTTGCGAATGTATCTCCTGAGGGTGTTCCTCCTGGTTAGACGGCGGTGCAGGAGGAGTAAGCGATTTCTTCTTCTCATTCTCTTGCTTTATATAGACACCTGTGCCGAATCCTGCTTTCTTGGCATTCTCTCGCACTTGCATCGTACTGCTTTGATATACGACTGTAACATGTTTTGTCTCATACTCTTTCTTTAATCCTTGCATAGCCTTTTCCAACTGCGGTTCTAGCGACTTGTCTTTTGTAACAGCTGTTAGCATAACTTGCTTGTCATTCGTTAAGTATCCATCCTCTTGACTTTGCTTTACAATGGTACGTACTACGTCTTGCAAAGGTTCATTTTTCCATCGTTTCATTTCTTTTAAAATGCGCTTTCCATCATCATTACAAGCCCGCAAATCTATAACACGAAGATCCTTTGTTACGCTCGCCTCTAAACTTGGATTAATATCAATTGAGACATAAGCGAGTGCTTTTTCTTCCGGTTGGTTGTAGAAAAACAGAAACACACATAGAAAACAAGCAACAAGTAATGATGCAGGCTTTAAGAAAGAAGGGATTGAAAAACGCGGTATTCTTTGTTCTTGTTCGTTAAACGAGATTTCCTCTCCAATCATATAAGAGTGCGATTTTCTTTTAAACGTAATAAACTCTCCATCTGGAGTTAAAACAACTACGCTATGTTTTTTTATATCCATCACAATCCCTTTATTCATCATGCTTCCCCCCTCTTATATAATCAAGAATATATGTATAGTTGTTTGCAAAGATAATACACATTGCAATAATGTATTTTCTATGCCGCTCCAACGTTTTACGACTTGCCCTAACACGCGGTTCAATGTGTTTAAGCGGTAACTTTTTCTTTCGGAACAGCTCTTCCATCATTTTCTCTTCTTTTATAATAATCTTTACAATTTCTATTAAGTGCTCACGCGTATCACGATGCTTTGGAGATTCCTTAGCAAGCTCTGAAAATGTGATTTTAAACTCAGCTAGCACAATTTGAAAATGAAGAATCTCCTCCTTACGGTTTCTGTTTTCCATCTCTTTCGTATACTCCGTAAGCGATACCTGCATTTCTACCATTTCCTCTTGCTGGTCTTCTTTTAAAAAGACGAGATTATGCTTAGACTCCTTGCGTATATAGTCAATCACATCCCTTTTTATAAGAAGCTCAGCAAACGCTAGAAAAGATTTTCCTTTTTTATATGAATACTGTTCAATTGCTTGATTAAACGCAAACAATCCAATGCTGTATTCATCATCCTGCTCTGTAATATACCGGCGGCAGACAGACGAGATTGATTTTCGAATAAAAGGCCGATACTGTGCGATAAAAGCTTCCTTATCTCCTCTGTTGTTTTGTATGTTACATACGATATCTTCTATTTTCGTTTTTTTTATGATCTTCATCACTAAACTCAACACTAGTAATCCCCCTCCCTCCTTGTGCTTCAAATAGCAAAATGGTCACTAAAGAAGTGACCATTCTATCACATTTTCTTACTATTTTTCTTTGTGCTTGTCTTCTTGCTGTTGTTCATGTTTTTCGTGACCGACTTTTTTACCGTTGTCTTGATGATCATTCTTTTCTGTTTGACCCTTGTGGTTTGATTGCTCATGCTTCTCATAAGAAACAGCCGGTTTATGTGCTGGCTGTGCCGGTTGTACTGGTTTTGCTGGAGTTACTTCTGTATTTTAATCTGCTTTCTTGTTTTCTTTTGCAATAGCGTCCGCTTGTTTTTCTTGCTCTTTTTCTATTTTAGCTACAATCTTTGAAAAACTCTTCTCTATATTTTTGGTAATTGCAGCTTTTGCTTTCCTTATTATATATATTCGGAGGAAATAAAAATTTTATAGGGGTCAAAAAAACATTTTTTTATAAAAATAGATAAACAATTTTTTTCAAAAATAAAAAGCTGACAATTTCATCAACTTTTTCATAGATTCATATGTAAAAATACTCGCATTCACTTTATCTCGCTATTCGCGGGCAGTAAAACTCTCACATATCAATATTCTTTATGGGGTAGCACCATATCGCTATCAAGCCAATAAAACAAAATACGGTTCCGGTGCAAAAACTTCAAGATACATGCAAGTAACCTCTAAATCTTGGACATACTGATACTATTACTCTAAAAAAGGTGTGTGATCGGTATGAAAAAGGAAAAATTGTTCAAATGGAAGCATTATCAACCTGATAGGATTTTTAGAGAGGCGTATAAGTATGAACTGAACACCCCTATTTTTAATCACTTTTTTAGGCATTTCTCATATAGTGAAAATGACTATGATTTTGATTCTTTTTATTTATCATCCATAACTCATACAATTGTTTAGCACATATATAAATAAAAAGATGGGAGCCCTACGATGAACAACACTCAAACTTTAACGCCCCCAAGTAACTCTGAGGAAAACCAAAGAAATATTAGTTTGCAAACATTAAGGGTCATTGGACTCATTGTATTAATTAGCGGTTACATCATTGTCACACTCTCTGAAGTAGGTGAACTGAAGAACCTTTTAATGAACCCAAGCACTAGCAATACATTAGCTGAAGTAGACGTTTTTTAGAAAAAAATGGTATATAAAAAGCGAATCATTATAAAAACGATTCGCTTTTTGTATATTTTCTTATCCTATATGAGGTATATTTTCTTCACTGTATTCTGTCCTATTAATTGCTTTCATAAATAACAAAATACTACTTATACCAACTAAAAAATATACAATGCTCATTCCCCATGATGCTATAAAAGAACCTAGCATAATCCCTAGTGCTCCATTCATTTTTGCCACCTGAAAGACCATACCATTGATTGCCATATAAGAACTTCGAGCATCATCTGGAACCATATCGGCCATAATGGATTGCCGAACTGGCACATACATCATCTCGCCGATTGTTTGGAAAAGCCCTGCTATTAATAAGATCCATAAGCTATTACTTGATCCAATTATTGTGAATCCAATTGTATAGATAAATAAGCCAACATATAGGATTTTCAAGTCATTAAAACGTTTCATCATTTTAATAACAAGTGCTGAAAATAAAACAATCAAAATCGTATTCTCCGCAGAAATCCAACTTAGCATCCGAATACCTGTTAAATCAAAACGAATATCATTTCCAAATGCAAATTGAATTGTTTCAAATTCCTCTTGCAAGCGTACACCTAAATAATTATTAAGCTGAAATTCTAACGATAACGTACATATACTTGCTAAACAAAATATCAAAAATGCCCGGTCTGTCATAACAACTTTATAACTTTCAACCATTTCTTTTAACACATGCTTCTTTTTTATCGTTTTCTGAGTTACATATACTTCTTCCATATATACTGAAATTAAATACAACGTTAGCAATGCTACTGCCGTCAATAATATAAAGAGTTGCAAATGATAATGTTCGAATAATAACCCTCCGAATATAGCCCCAATAGCAATCGATAAATTGATTGCCCAATAATTAATACTGTACATTACTTTTCTATTCTCCGGTGTACTCACATCAATTAGCATCGCCTCTGTTGCCGGGTTCATAAGTCCTGAACCAAGGCTATTTGTTAGCATAAACACAAAAGTGAGCCAAGGTGAATCTACATAATCTGAATTCGCAATTCCCATACAAGCAATCGAAACTACTTGTATCACTTGCCCTATAATCATAACCTTTTTTCGTCCTAATCGATCTCCAATATAACCGCCATAAAGCCCAATGATGAGTGCCGCCATTACGTTTATTAGTAATAAAACACCTGCAAGGACACTCCCGAGCTTTACTGAAAAATAAATCGCCATAAACGGGAAAATCATTGTTGATACAGTGCGTGTTAAAAATGATGTTATAATTCTAATTTTTATATTTCGATGCATACTCCAAAATCCCATTGTTTCTTCCCCCTTATGTGTATTCATTTTACTTTGAAAAAGTGGAAGAAAAAGGTTAGAATATTCTAAAGAATTTCCCCTTTTATTGGGAAGGAGTCGTTTAAACATGAAAGTGATGGACTATTATATTCAACTACGATTGCATGATCCAGAAAAACAGTACATGCAAAATAGCTTGCAAGAATTAGCCAATATTTTATATTGCAGTACAAAAAACGTAAAAATTTTACTGAGAAAAATGAATGAAGAAAAATTAATTACGTGGACACCAGGACGAGGACGGGGAAATAAAAGTGAAGTTCTCTTTCTCCATGCCATTTCAGAAGTGGTTATGCCCTATGCGGAATCCCTCTTACAGCAAGATAAATTAAAAGAGATATTCCTTCTTTTAAAACAACCATTTCCTGCTCCCCTTCGAAAAAGCTTAGAAGAAAAACTACAGCAGCACTTTGGATACCAACCTTTAAACGATATGTATGACGTGTTAAAGATACCTTGCTCGAGAAAAATATTGCCGCTTGATCCAGCATTTGCAGCTGTCACAACAGAGAGTCATCTCATTAGTCAAATTTTTGATACATTAGTTACTTACAACTACGTCACAAAAGAAATTGAAACACACCTCGCCCATACATGGGAGGTTAGTGACGATCAACTTACCTGGACTTTTTATTTACGAAAAGGCATCCATTTTCATCATGGAAGAATCTTATCTTCTAAAGATGTTCAATTTTCATTTGAAAGATTACAACGTGTACACTCTCCTTATGCCTGGTTAACTGAAGAGATTGTGCAGATTGAAACACCATCACCACTACAAATAAGCTTTCACCTTCGAAAGCCGAATTTGTTTTTCCTACGTTATGTAAGTTCGATGCAATTAGCCATTTTACCTCATGATGTAACAATACAAAATCACCATTATATCGGGACGGGAGCTTTTAAATTACATTGTTATGATGAAGATCAAGTTATATTAGAAGCGTTTACGGATTATTTTAAAGAACGGGCGTTGCTTGATCGTATTGAGTTTTGGCGGATTCCGGAACATGCACAAATACATACACACTATGAACTACCAAATACTGAATATACAAAAGAACACGAAGTACAAATAGAAGAAACCGGGTGTATATATGCCGCATTTAACTTTACAAAACCTGGTCCACATCATGATATTTATTTTCGAAAAGCTTGGAGAGAAATATATGACGTTGAATCGATTATTCGTGATTTAAAAGGTATGCGGACTATCCCCGCATCAAGCTTCTTTCCAAGTCGAAGCCGAGCAGCAACGAAACAATCTTATTCTTTATGCAAAGCAAAGGAATACCTGAAAAAAAGTACATATCAAGGTGAAACTATACATATTTACTTTTTCTCTTTTAAAGATAGTGCTCATGATGCAATTTGGCTAAAAGAGCATTGCCAAAACTTAGGCATACAAATGGAATTACACCCTTTTCCAGTCTCAGACTACTCGAATCGTTCTATTGATCAAAACGCCGATATTATTTTAATGGGGGAGGTTTTTAATTCAGATATAGAAATAGCTTTTCTCAATGTATTTAAAAGTAAAAGCTGTTTTATCAACCGTTTTATGCATCCTCACTATCAAAAACAGATTGATTGTTTACTAAATACATTCTTAGCCGAAGAAAATAAGGAACATCGTCATAAACTTATATTCGAAATTGAAGAATTCCTTCGAACGGAATACATTATCCTATTTAATTATCATGTTTTAAAAAAGCAAACATATCCCTCTTCTTTAAAGAACGTAACCATTGATTCTTTTGGCTGGACGGATTTTTCAAAGTTATGGATTCACCATATGGAATCAGCTAAAGAGTATTGAAATCAATTCACTTAACTATTTATATATACTCATTTTAAAATTCCGGTATATAAGTCGCGGTTATGAAAACAAAAGAAGTTCTTCACTCATTTTCTCCTTCTGTTTTCACATGGCGTAGGGCTAAAAAAGGCACTGACTGCCCCTACGCATGATCGGATCCTCTCTCCCGCCTAAAAGAAATGATTTTATGTCGGTCTTTCAATCCGCATTTATATAATATGGATAACTTGCATAACCGTAAAACCTCAATCTTCAGATTGAGGTTTTACTAGCTACTTATTTTTAAAATTTAGGAAAGGTTCACCACTTCTTTTACATGCATTTCAAGTTCTGCTAAAAACATATCAATATTAGGATTTTTGACTACATCATAGCACGCAAAACTCTTTAAAGGACTCATACCAATAAATTTCTGTACTCGGTGCAAATGACCAATTGCTTCTTCTAAACTCTGACCTTCAAAGAATTGTGAGGAATCTTGAAACGCTGTTTTAGGTGCATTCCATGTAGTGGAAAACATATATTTTTTCTCTGTTAATAACCCTCCTGCTCCATATTGATCTCCTCCTTTAAAAAAGAGGCCGTACTCATATACTTCATCCATATACGTTTTAAATAATCCTGGTACACTAAACCAATAAATCGGTGTTTGATAGATAATAACATCCGCCCATAAAAACTTTTGTTGTTCTTCTTTAATATTGTATCCATCTTGAATAATCGTTGTTTTCACATGACTCTTTTCACTTAGTAGACTGACCATGCGATCAACCAATGTTTGATTTAATTTCCCTCCGTCGGCACTATATTTTTGATGACCATTTATGATTAATATATTTTTCATCATTTTCTTCCCCTTTATTTTTTATTGATTGAATTGCATCTATCTAAATCCACATTTTTTCGTACCGCTATCATTTAGTTCTCAGCTACTACTCCAAGTTGTTGCATAAGAGTAAGGTTATCTTCTAGATGCCAATCTTCAGTAATTTTTCCATCCTTAATACGTAAAATATCAATGGCAAAAAAGTTAATCGGTTTTCCATCATGTGTTCCTGTAAAGGATAGACGAGCTGTGACCTTATCACCAACCACTAATAAATCCTCAATCTCGCAATGTATATCCGGAACGACTTTACGAAAGTTTTTTGCAGCAAATGCTAAGCCTTCGGGACCTTGTGGGCGCCCTTTTGGCAACGTATTATCAAAGAATTTCTCTGTAACGGTTTGTGGAATAAGCTCCTCATTGCCAGTATCCCAAAATGCATAAAAACGTTGGGCTGCATGAATCATTGCTGTAACTTCTTTTTGATTTAATGAAGGATCGATTGTCATTGTTTTAGGCTCTGGCTTGCCTTTCAACAATTGAATTTCACTTTTAGAAGCAGACATTTTTGTATTGCTGCACGCAGTAAGCACGGTACCGATTACGACAATGCAAAGCACGAGAAAACTAAATGACCACCATAACTTTTTTGTTTGATTTTTTATTTTCATCATAGTCACCTCCTTAGTTTAGAAATCATTTGTGGTTCCTAACACTATTTTATATGTAGTAATTTCCCTTTTGGAAGTAGTGATATTTTTTTCATATAGTTACTAAAAGGATAGTTTTGTGATACTATAAAGCAAATCAATTCAAAAAATTTTTATGGAGGTTATTTCCATGAGCACTATAGATCCGATTGTATTAACGAAAGGTTCACCTGGTATACCTTGTCCTATTGCAAAAACACTCGACGTAATTGGAACAAAATGGACATTTTTAATTATTCGGGACCTTCTTATTGAAGGAACATTGCGCTTTAGTGATTTGCTAAAATCAATGGATGGTATCAGCCCAAAAACACTCTCACTTCGCCTTAAGGAATTAGAAGGCCAAGGTATTGTAACAAGAAAGGTTTATCCTGAAGTTCCTCCCCGAGTGGAATATACCCTCACGGATAAAGGGAAACAATTAGAAGGTATTTTTATCGAATTAAAGCGCTTTGGGCTAACTCTAGAAAACTAACAAAAAAGGACCCGTGGGTCCTTTTTTGTTAGTTAAAGTACTTTAAATTTTTTCCGCTCCGATTCCCCTTATATAATAAAAAACTTTCCGAAATGTAACTATATGAAATAAATATCACTACTTCAAATATGGAATTCTTCAAACTACAATGATGGCAACAAAGTAAAAACGAAATAATTAGGAGGCATAAAGATGCTAAAAGGAAAAAAAGTAGCTATTATTGGCGGGAGTTCAGGTATTGGTTTAGAAACAGCAAGATTGGTATTAGCGCAAGGTGCAGATGTTATTATCGCCAGCCGATCCGAAGACAAATTAAAAGAGGCACAAAAGGTATTAGCGGGAAATGTAACAACTTATACACTTGATATAACAAACGAGCAACAAGTACAGTCATTCTTTGAAGAAATAAATACAATCCATCATTTAGTTATTACAGCAGCTGAAACATTCGGAGGAGCTTTCCTTGATACAGAAGTAAGCAAAACGCGCCAGTTGTTCGAAAATAAATTTTGGGGACAATTCTATGCTGCAAAATATGGTGCACCTAAGATTACGAAAGACGGATCAATCACATTATTTTCAGGCGTAGTTGCCTATAAAACAATGGCTGGTTCAGCTACGCTTGGTGCAGTAAATGCAGCAGTCTCTAATCTTGGAGAAACATTAGCATTAGAACTCGCTCCTATTCGCGTAAATATCGTCTCTCCTGGCATTATTGATACACCGTCACGTAGCAAAATGCCGCTGAAAGCGCGGGACAAATTCTATAAGGAGATAGCAAATAAACTCCCTGTCAAACGAGTTGGACAGGCAAAAGATGTAGCTGATGGTGTACTATATCTAATGCAAAATCAATTTGTCACTGGAACTACTCTTCATGTTGAAGGTGGACATACATTAATTTAATTAACGAGGAGGCTATCCCCTCCTCCTTCTGTTTATCTTAATTATCTATTTCATACTAAACCTCAAATCACATACCGAATCATCGCAACTTCATCACAACAATCAAATTTCAGACAATGTCTGCAATCAATCCACACTTTTTCAGGTAGC
The DNA here is from genome assembly GCF_000374965.1 of Bacillus sp. 95MFCvi2.1. NCBI lineage: Bacteria > Bacillati > Bacillota > Bacilli > Caryophanales > Bacillaceae > Bacillus > Bacillus sp. 95MFCvi2.1. The sequence continues at coordinate 62,141 of NZ_KB895702.1, forward strand.
GATTCCTTATCAACAAAATCAAATCCACACTTCTTAAAAAATGTAGTTTGATACGTTAAAGAAATGACCCTTCTTACCTTTATTTTAGAAGCCTCACTTATTACATGATTGACTAACATACGTCCTAACCCTTTACCTGCATATATATCCGATACGACTAATGATCGTATTTCGGCAAGATCTTCTCCTAAAACATGTAAACCAGCAACTCCCAAAATTTCTCCTTCCTCTTTCACAACATACAAACACTGTAAATACTGATAAAGGGACAAAAGTGAGCGCGGTAGAACAACTCCCTCTTTCGAATATATTTCTATTAAGTTATATATTTCTTTCACATCACTTGTAATTGCATTTGAAATTCGCATGATTTATCTCCTCAAATTAAATATTTATAACTTAAAATGTATATTAATTCATAAATTTATATAATAATACACCCACTCCTTAAACACGTCAATTATTATTCTGAATTTTAGATATACTCATTCCAAAAAATAAGTCCTATATTAAATTATTTTGCTTTTTCAACATACAAGTCGATGCTATGAAAATAAAAAAAGACCTCTCTCATTTTCTCCCTTTGTTTTCACATGGCATGGGGCTAAAAAAGGACCTGACCGCTTCTACGCATGATCGGACCCTCTCTCCCATCTAAAAAATGGTTTTATATCTCATTCAGTACTTGTTTTCGAATCTCTTATCGGTAATACTGTAGAATACTTAATTTCACGCAGCGCTAAGCTCGTTTGTATCCTTGTAATTCCGAGCTTATTTAACTTCCTAATAAAATGCTCCAGTTCCTTTCGATCTCGGTTCGCGACTTTTAGTAAATAATCATATTCACCTGTTAAACAATGACACTCCAGCACTTCAGGCATAGATTTCAGTTCTCTTTCCAATACCTCTAGTTTTTCAGATTGATGAATATTCGTACTCATAAAAATAAAACACAACAAATCAAATCCAAGTTTCTCTTGATTTAGGATTGCGACTTGTTTATCAATGAAACCTTCCCCTTCTAGCCTTTTTATTCGTGCATGCATAGCAGCTGGTGATAAATTAACACGACGCGCAAGTTCGGCATTACTTACTTGTGACTCCTTTTGTAAAATATCTAAAATTTGTACGTCTAAATCATCTAACACTTTAATAACTGATGACTCCATAAAAACCCTCCTTTTCTTTACCGACGATTCTTCGGAAAAACATATAATACACTGAATGAAATTGAATAAAATTTCTTAATTATAATCCTTAACAAAACATTTTATTGAATTTTCACCATTATACAAAAGAATATATTAGATAACAAAGAAAAATGCTAAAATTATTTACAATTCATACGATATAAATCCATTTTGTGTTTTCAACACATAAGTCACTGCTATGAAAACAGAAAAGGACATACACTCATTTTCTCTTTTTGTTTTTTCTCGGCATGGGGCTAAAAAAGGACCTGACCGCTTCTATCCATGGACGGATCCTCTCTTCCCCCAAAAAAGAAAGGTTTTTTATCAGTTTTTCAATTTATACACTAATAAAAGGAGTTCCAAACTATGCCTTATTTTTATGTATTTTTATTATTGCTAACAAGCTTACTATGGGGGGGGAACTTTGTCGTTGGAAAATCTCTTGTCGATCATGCTTCTCCGATGACTCTCACAAGTTTAAGATGGATCATTGCGATTGTTTGTCTATTACCAATTGTTTGGTTTAAAGAAAAGAAACTTGTTCCACCGCGCGCTGCAATTCTTCCCTTACTACTTATGGGAGTCACTGGCGTTGTTCTCTTTAACATTTTTCAATTCTTAGCGTTAGAAGAAACATCCGCAACAAACGTTGGACTTATTTCTACGTTAAACGCGATTTCAATTGCACTCTTTTCATCTTTATTCTTAAAGGAAAAAATAAATATACTTCAAATTCTTTCTATGATTCTTTCTTTTTTTGGTGTAATTCTCGTCCTTTCAAAAGGAAATATCGCACTGTTATTTTCATTACATTTTAATAGTGGAGATTTGTGGATGATGGCTGCGGTTTGTATTTGGGGCATTTATTCTGTTTGTAGTAAATGGGCAACAAAAACAACTACGCCGATGATGGCAACTTTGTATTCAGGAGTTTTTGGCGTTATCATATTGCTTCCATTTAATATACCAAACTTTACGGTCTCTCATATTAATGCTTCATTTATCACTTCACTACTATACACAGGCTTAATTTCAACTGTGGTCTGTATGGTGTTTTGGAATATTGGCGTTCAAAAATTAGGAGCAACTACATCAGGTATCTTCCTAAATTTCAATCCAATTTTCACTGCCATTTTAGCGTTTCTTTTCTTAGGAGAAGAACTAACTTGGATCCAAATCTTTGGGACGATTATCGTTGTTACTGGCTGTTATTTATTTTCTCATTTTAAAACAGTTGCTCATCAGCCTAGCCAAACTTTAGTACGGCAGCACTCTTAATAGATCAACATCGCCATTATCTTTAACATAATGGCGATGTTTTTACATTCTTCACTTTTTACTTCTCATTTCTTTTAAATACTGCTGTTCCTCTGCTGGCGATAAACGTTCTGTTGCTTTTCCAGTATCACCGCCTTGAATTTCCCAAAAAAAGTTATGTTCCTCAACTGTTTGCGAAAAATCCCCTCTTTCCCAGCGTTCTAAAATGGAAAGTAATTTTGATTTATAATTAAAATTTTTGCTACTCTCTACAGCTTTCTTAGCATTACGAATTTCCTTTTGTGTCATTTCAATAAATCCCCATTTCTCAGAGGATTTTACTTTTTGATGTACCATCTTATGCATAGTAGATATGATTTCATCTTCACTAACTCGCGGCGTTTCTTCCACTACCTTCTTTTCCTTTTGAGCAATTACTTTCTGCTCCTTTAAACGTTTATCCTCTACTTCGGCATACTCAAGAAATTTATAAGCGCCAAATATAACACCCATTACAATTGCGATAGTCGTAATCGTCCCTATTATCCATTTTTTCATATTATGTATTTTGATATCTCCTCTAATTGTTACAAAAACAAATGGAATAGCCTGCAAATAGCCGATTCCATTTGTTTATCATTTTTAAGCTTTCATCGCTTCTCTAACAACATGACTATCTACATATTGCTTGAACTTTACGATTTTTCCATTCTCAAGCTGCCATACATGAACGAAATCTGCTTCAAATGCTTTGCCAGTTTCTTTATAGACTCCTGAATACACACCTTCAGCAATAATAACGTCTTTTCCTTTTACCTCATGATACGTATTTACGCTTGCTTTATAATCATTCCATTCCGATCCTAAACGACTAAATACATTCTCCATTACCGCTTCCACACCAATATATGTCCCACCGTAAGGAAAACCAGCCGCCTCTGTCCATTCTACTTTTTCAGAAAGAGCTTCTAGTAAATGTTTTGCATTTGAAGAAGATGGCCCTTCATATGTGCTTCGGATAATCTCTAAATTTGTTTTTTGTTCCATTATTTCTTCCCTCCAAATGCATTTGCTGCTAAAACAAGTCCGATTTCTAGTGCTTTTACATTTGGAAAGTGTTTCTTCATTGCAGTTTGAATTTCTTCACTTGAAAGTTTTTCCGCAAGAACCTCATCAAATGCGATTAAATATTTACGAGTATGTTCAATCGCATCTGCTGTATTTGGTGTATCATAATCACGATGACCAGCTACAACAATTTCTGGATGTAGGTTTTCAATTTCTTGTAATGTTTCTAACCACTTAGTACGAGCTTTTACATCCGTTTCTAACGTCCATGCGAATGTGTTGTTATAAACAATATCCCCTGTAATCACAGCCTTTAATGACGGAATCCATACATAACTGTTATTAGGTGTATCACCTTGTAAACCACCTTTAACAAGCAGTTCGTTCCCTTCTAAAATAAGCTTATCTTCTTTTAACTCCTCGGGAATAATAGGTTGATGAGGGACATTATGTCCAATAGACGGTTTCCATTGCTCAACTTTCTTTTCAAATGTATTTCGAATATCTTCTACGGTATTTGGCAACGCTACAATTTTTGCATTTGGAAATGCTTCATGTAATACATTTAAGCCAAAATAATGGTCTGGATGAAAATGCGTAATATAAATATGAGTTAAGTTCTTTCCTGTTTCAATAATTTGAGCTGTTAAACGGTGTGCATCACTTAATAAGAATTGTGCATCCACAAGAATTGCATCTTTCTCTCCATAAATGATCGTTGATGTAACTTGAAAGGCTTGTTCAGATCCTGTAAAGACTTCTAAATGTAATTTTGACATGTTGTTTCCTCCATTTTTCTATATACATTTACACTTTTATTATTTTATATTTCCTTACTTGTTATAATAACCCTAAGTTGTAACTGAAATAGTTACAACTAGACCAAAAAAATATGCTATCTATTTACAACTCACACTTCATTGCTAATTACTCCGTTGTAATAATTATAGTTACAACTAAGTGCCAAGTCAATACTTTAATATCCAAAAAATTCCCCAGCAAAATAGATATATACAAAAACACTGTTCTTTTCATAAATCTTCTTCAGAAAAGAACAGTGCTTTATATAATAATTTATTTTGCTTTGAGTACTTTTTCTTTTAAGAAACGATCTACATACCCTTCTGCTTTTACAACAAATAAATACGCACCCATTGCTAATAATGCAAGATCTAATTCATATCCAGGATTCTTTCCGTCTCCTAATAAACCAGCTGCTCCGTTTACCTTTACAATTGCACCAACCAAGATAAGAGCAAATAATAATCCCACATATCTAACACCTAAGCCAATGATTAATAATAGACCACCAACTAATTCAAATGTTGCAACCCCATATGCGAGACCACCTGGTAAGCCAATGCTTGTAAACCAACCTGCTACATTATCAATACCTGATTGAAACTTTGCTAAGCCATGTGCAAAGAACGTAACTCCTAACACAATACGAATAATTAAATTACCAATATATTGATTCATTCTAAACTCTCCTTTTTGTTTTGTTATATAAACATTTTATTCACAAGACAAAACAATACATTGTTTCTTTTTATTCGTCAAATACTTTTTTTAATAGAAATAAAAAAACATTATCCATTTTACGGATAATGTTTAACAAAAAATAGCACTCCTACAAGGCTCGACATGTGGAAATACATTCGAAAAAACATCAATAATTTTCTATTCTTTTGAGATAAGTTCAAATTTCTTTCCTGCATTTACGTAAGACAATAATGATAGATCTTCCTCGAAAACCGTTCCAATTACGTTCACCTTTTCATTTTCTGATAGATCATTTATAACGATTTGTATTTCACCTGCATATCTACCGTACAGTTCATTATCAATTGTAATACTCCCTATCTTTCTTTGAACTGTATTCATCGCTGGTAAAATAACAGTATGTCCTTCTCTTGATTCTACAGAACGAATGACATCACGCGCTGGATCAAGCCTATTCGTATGTACTCGCTCTACTGTTTCTAATACTTCTCTTTCACTAATCAGCGGTTTATAACGTATTGGAATAATCCCTTTATTTGCACTTGTAATTTCTTGTACACTTTGTAAACTCCCACTTATATCTCCAATTAATACTTTATCAACGAAGCAATCTTCCACAAGTTCCAAATATGCCTCAAGCGGGCGCATATATCGGTGTTTTTCTAATGTAGGAAGCCCTTCATATAAAGGTCCTCTTTTTTCACCATCACCTGGAATAAATGCCATTGTTTTTATACCGCATTCACGCAAAAATTGATTTTGCTTTTGTAAAAATGATTTAGCAAGCCCTGTTTCAGGACGTGGATAAAAATTATGCCATGCTTCTACACAATCTACTCTCACACTTTCCTCAAGAAGCGTATTCCAAAATGATTCAGTAATTGTACTAGCATTTAATGCAATCTTCATTTTGTGTGATATACGTGCAATTTGTTTCGGATTTATACCATAATCAATACGTAACCCAGTAATCCCCCAATCTAATAGCTGTTCCACATTTTCATACATAAGACCTAAATGGTGTAAAGAATTTGGTGAAACATCCACCATTAGTTCCATCTCATATTTTTCCGCTTGCTTCCCAAGTATTTGTATTAACTCTTTATAAGTTGTAGGATCGTCTTCTGGAATATGAAGAGAAGTAAAAATAGACGTAAAGCCGTATTCGCTTACCGTTTTCAACCATTTTTCTTGCTCTTCTATCCGGTCCTTTGAAAGATATATTGAAACTCCTATCATAGTAATCTCTCCTTCTACTTATCATGAAAAAAAGAGAAAGGAATCCCTTTCTCTATATGTTCTCTGCCATTTCCTCTTTAAACCCGAAGAAATACGTAAAGATAAAACCAAATACATAAGCAATGACAAGACCAAGAAAATATAATAAATATTTATTATCAGCGATTAACGGAATTAACGATAATCCTGATACACCAATTCCGAGTGAAGCCGTTTTCATAACTGCCTGGAATGCACCGCCAACAGCTGCACCTAAACAAGCCGTAATAAACGGTTTACCAAGTGGTAATGTGACCCCATATAATAAAGGTTCGCCAATTCCTAAGAAACCAACCGGTAGTGCTCCTTTAATTACATTACGAAGACGCTTATTTTTCGTTTTTACATAAATAGCAATCGCTGCCCCAACTTGCCCCGCTCCTGCCATCGCTAAAACCGGTAGTAACGGTGTTACATGAGTTTGATTAATAAATTCCATGTGGATAGGTGTTAGACCATGATGTAGTCCCACCATAACGAGCGGTAAAAATGTTCCTGCGAGTACAGCTCCTGCGACCGCTCCCCCGACATTTAAAATTGCGTTAATACCACTTGTAATTCCATCAGATAGGAAACCAGCCACTGGTTGAATTGCTAACATCGTTACTAAGCTCACTGCTAATACCGTAATAAGCGGAGTCACTATAATATCCACTGCATTCGGTACTGCCTTTCGTACTTGTCTTTCCACTACAACCATAAGCCATGCTGCAAAGATTACAGCGAATAATCCACCGCGCCCCGGCACCATTGCTTCACCAAATAGTTTCACATTTGCCATAGCTGGGTTGAAAATTAAAATACCTGCAATCGCTCCGAGAACCGGAGTTCCGCCAAATTCTTTTGCCGTATTCCAGCCAACTAGAATACCTAAGAATGTAAAAATACCACCGCCAATTAAAAGTAACATTTGCAGCCATGTTGCATTTGGATCTGCCCCCGCATTTTTAGCAAAGTTGGCAACCCCATTTATAATTCCTGATGCAACAAGACCTGGAATTAATGGAATGAAAATATTACCGATTTTTCCTAATAAATTTTTAACAGGCGTATTATTTTTCTTCTTGATTGCTGATTTCATCTCTTGGCCAAGATCTTCAAGGTGGTAATCAGCAACATCACCAATTCGTAACCCTGTCAAAGTCTCCATTTCGGCTGCTACTTTATTTACAGTTCCAGGCCCAACTACGACCTGCAATGTTTCATCTTCAATCACACCCATGACACCGTCTACTTTTTTCAAAAGTTCCATATTTACTTTACTTTCATCATGAAGTGTTAAACGTAACCTCGTCATACAATGTGCAATACCACGAATATTTTTCGTTCCCCCAAGTTGCTCTGTAATCTCTTTTGCCATCCGCTGTTCTTTCTTCATTGTAAAATCCCCCTCCCCACTTTTTATAATGCCTTTTTCACAAATCCTTTCGCATCTGTTAATTTTTCAAGTGCTTCCCCATATTCGCACTGTAGTAATATCATGGCGATTGCTGCTTTCACATTACGCTTTGCTTTTTCGTAATATGCTTCCGCTTCTTTGTAATCTACTCCCGTCGCTTCCATAATAATTCGTTTGGAACGCTCGACTAACTTTTCATTTGTCGACTGAACATCAACCATTAGATTTTTATAGACTTTCCCTACGCCAATCATAGAAGCAGTTGAAATCATATTCAGTACTAACTTTTGTGCGGTTCCAGCCTTTAAGCGTGTAGATCCTGTTAACACTTCTGCACCTGTCTCTACTTCCACGCTAATTTTTGCAAATTTACTTACCTCTGCTCCCTTATTACAGGAAATGCTAGCTGTACTTGCTCCCGTAGAATTTGCATATTTTAATCCACCAATTACATAAGGTGTTCTACCACTTGCAGCGATTCCAATAACAGTGTCCTTATTACTTAACTGAATCGCCTTTAAATCATCTACTGCAAGATCTTCTCGATCCTCTGCACCTTCCACAGCTTTAGTAAACGCTTTCAATCCACCTGCTATAAATCCTTGTACCTGTTTCTCATCTGTCCCAAATGTCGGTGGACACTCGACAGCATCTAAAATTCCTAGTCGTCCGCTTGTACCAGCGCCAATATAAATTAATCGTCCACCATTTTGAAAAGATGAAACAACACTTTGAACAATTTTTTCAATTTGTTCGATTTCATTTTCAACCGCTACAGCGACTTTACAATCTTCTCGATTCATTGTTTGTAAAATTTCTCTTATGCTCATCTCGTCTAAATTCATCGTATTTTCATTTCGGTGTTCTGTTGATAAATTCTCTAACATATTCTCACCTTCTTTGAAATTTAATTTCACACTTTTATTATAACTTCACGAAACTTAAAATCAATATTTATATTACATTTTATGAAACTAAATTTCTTTTTATAACAAAATTGTGTCTATTTAACCAAAATAAAAAGATGAGTTTCATCTCATCTTTTCCTTTACTTCAATTTCCGTAATCGTACTGCTTCTTCTCTTGTTTCTGTAAATTTATCCAATACTTGATTACCTATCCTATTAAATGTAATCACATACAAAGCATCAATTATATTAAGTTGCGTCATTCTTGAAGCAATACTTGCAATGCGATGATCTTGTTCTACATCTGGCATACAAAGACGGATATGTGATTCTTTATATAACGGAGACGATTGATCTAGCTTTGTAATAGCGATAACAGTAGCACCTTGTCTACTAGCATATTGCGCCATTTCTAGTACATCCTTCGTCCGGCCAGATGTTGAAAGAGCGACAAATATATCTCCCTGTTTTAAGTTAGTAACAAGCGGGAGCATCATATGAAAATCAGATAGCATCATAGCCGTAAACCCTAGACGAGTAAACTTATACGCTCCATCCATTGCTGGCGTAGCTGATCCACCCACTCCATAAAATAATATTTTCTTTGCTCCTAAAATGGCATCTGCTGCTTTTTCTAACTCTTTTTTATCAATAGCAGTAATACCCGCTTCAATCGCAGCCTTATTGACATATGTAACTTTATTGAATAAATCAAACGGACTATCCTCTGTGTTCATCACTGAAAAATCATTAATATTATAATCGGCAATTGTTAATTCTCTAACAAGCGCTAACTTAAAAGCTTTAAAACTTCCTATACCAATCGTTTTACAAAAGCGTACGACACTTGCTTCACTGGATCCTGCATTATTAGAAACTTCCTTTGTTGTTAAATTAGGAACAAATTCTGCATTCTCCATTATATACTTGGCAACCTTTTTTTCAGCTGGTGAAAATTGATTCATATGATTTTCTATTTTAAATAGTAGCGTTGATGGTTTCACCATTCATCCCCCATTCCTTACGGTTGCTTTTATTTTTCATATCCCAATTCCATATCTTGCGAATCATAAAGATAAAAGACATCTTCACCAGGAGGATGAAACACATTTACAATTCGATCTCCTTTTTGATAGACCGTCCTTTCTCCTTCCGACCACTTCTTTTCCCATCCATTTATCCAAATTGCAGCATCAGGCAAAAAGGAAGTGTATCTATATCCTTTCGAATCATCTCCTGCAATATAAGAAGAGAAAACAGAAACAGGAAAATCTTTAACTTTTGATTCTTTTCCTAATGTAAATGGCAAACACATTAAAAGAATTACAACTACACATATAACTTTTTTCCATGTAATTTTCATTCATTTTTCTCCTTCTAGTACTAAAGCACACATAAATTTTAACACAATTACTACATAGAAACTCTATTTTCAATTGAGTTCATATTACATTTCACAATCAAAAAAAAGGAACTTATCGACATTCGATAAGCCCTTTCTTTACACAAAATACTTCTTCAATAACGGTGGTGTAATAATCGTCGTAAGGATAACAACAATTACAATTGCAGTGAAATTTTCTTTCGCTAACAAATTTGCTGCAAGTCCATTTGCTGCAATAATAAGTGCTACTTCTCCACGCGATACCATCCCAGCCCCAATGCTAATCGAAGACTTTAAGTTAAAACCTGTTAACCTCGCTCCTAAGCCTGATCCCACTAGCTTTGTGATAATGGCAACAATCGTCATGATGACAATAAACCAAATTTGGTTTCCGATACCTTGAAATGTAATCTCCATCCCGATGCTAACAAAAAAGATTGGTACAAAAATCGCATAAGCAATCGGTTCTATTTTATGTTCTACTTCGTGTTTATATGTTGTTTGTGAAATGGCAATCCCCGCAGCAAATGCACCAATGATACCAGCAATCCCCATTTGCTCACTATAGTAAGCAAATGAAAAACAAATAATAAGTGCTGCACTAATTAACGCCTCTGACACACGGAGCGGCACCAACATTTTCATAATCCACGGAACCACTTTCCATCCAATGAAAACAATACTTACGAAAAAAATGATTTTCTTAGCGATAACAAGTGTAATACTCACATCTTGTGTGCCTAAAAAACTCATAACAAAGGCTAATAAAATAACAACGATAACGTCATCAAATACAGCAGCCCCTAAAATCGTTGTACTTTCCCTTGTATTCATTTTCCCTAAGTCTCGCAATGTTTGAACAGAAATACTCACTGATGTTGCACAGAGCAGTAATCCTAGGAAAATAGCATGTGATTGTAACATCCCAAATGCGAGTCCCGCCAAATATCCGCCGAGGAAAGGAAAAATGATACCTCCCATCGCTACTGCGAATGAAGATTTCAAATTACGATTTAATTCCTCCAAATCAGTTTCTAATCCTGCCATAAACATGAGTAACAGAACACCAATTTCACTAAGTTCATCAATAAGTTCAGAACTATTAATAATTCCAAAAACAGCGGGACCAATAATAATTCCAACAATTAATTTTCCTAGTACCGATGGTTGACCAAGTCTAACACTAATATCACCAGCTAATTTCGTACAAAGTAAAATAACGACAATTTCAAAATAAAACAGCATAATATCTTCTCCTACTTTATAAAATACATCTATTTTTGGTGTTAGTTTTTCCTTACATCTAAGATTTTATTTGTTTTATTTTTATTTGACAAAATATTCTGAATTATAATAAAATGACTACAGCAATTCTAGATTTTTTATCAAAGCACACAACTGTACCTCTATTCGCTTATGGACTATTTTGCAGTGGGCTCGTATTATATTCGCAGTTGTGAAAATCGAAGAATGAGGGGAGAGTCCAAGTGAAATCATTATTACGAAAAAAACCACTTACTACTGAATCACCACGGCAATTAGAAAGAACGTTAACTGCGTTAGATTTAACCTTTTTAGGAATTGGAGCTGTAATTGGGACAGGTATTTTCGTCTTAACAGGAATTGTTGCGGCCAAACATTCTGGTCCTGGTATTATGCTATCTTTTCTTATTGCTGCATTTACCTGTGCATGTGTGGCCTTCTGCTATGCAGAATTTGCTTCTTCTATCCCTATTTCAGGAAGCGTTTACACATATGCGTATATGACAGTTGGAGAAGTCGTTGCCTTCATTGTTGGCTGGTGTTTAATGCTAGAATATTTACTGGCAGTTGCGGCGGTTGCTGTCGGATGGTCAGGATATTTACAATCGTTACTTTCCGGATTTAATATTCATCTACCCGCCATTATCGCCTCGGCCCCTGGAATGGGAAAAGGCGGAATAATCGATTTACCAGCTGTATGTATTTTACTTTTTATTACACTGCTTCTTAGCTTCGGTGTACGCGAAAGTGCTCGTATTAATAATATTATGGTATTAGTTAAATTAGCAGTGATTATTGCCTTTATCGTAGCAGGTGCAAAATACGTCAAACCGGAAAATTGGACACCGTTTTTACCATTTGGATATGATGGGATTATTACAGGTGCAGCAACAGTATTTTTTGCTTTTCTAGGATTTGATGCCATTGCAACAGCTGCTGAAGAAACGAAAAAACCACAGCGAGATTTACCAATTGGAATTATCGGTTCCCTTCTCATTTGTACGGTACTCTATATGATTGTATCCTTTGTTTTAACAGGGATGGTTCCTTATACACAACTAGATGTTTCAGATCCAGTTGCTTTTGCGCTTCATTTCGTTGGTGAAGACACCATTGCTGGATTATTAGCTGTCGGTGCAATGACAGGAATGACAACCGTTATTTTAGTCGTTATGTATGGGCAAGTTCGCGTTTCCTATGCAATGAGCCGTGACGGGCTACTTCCAAAAGCATTAGCTCGCGTGAATCAAAGAGTTAAAATACCTCTATTAAATACGTGGATTACTGGCATTGCAGCAGCTTTATTAGCAGGATTACTAGATTTACATCTACTTGCAAATTTAGTGAACATCGGTACACTAACAGCCTTTACATTCGTTTGCTTTGCTGTACTTATTTTACGCAAAACACACCCAGATTTAAAAAGAGGTTTCCGTGCACCATTCGTACCTATATTACCAATTGTTGCAATTTGTTGTTGTCTCTATTTAATGATTAACCTTTCTGCAACAACTTGGAAAGGATTTGCTGTTTGGCTTGTCATTGGACTATGTGTATATTTCTTCTACTCTAGACGTAATAGCCATTTACTGACCAAAGAAAATAATGGTGAACAAAAAAAAGCATGAAAAACAGCTCGCTATATTAGCGAGCTGCTTTACGTTCGAGTTTGTTTTTTTGTTAACGTTTGTAGAATGAACAATATGTCGATGCAAGCTGTAAACCAGGCACAATTTCTTATTGATGACGAGTAATTTACAATACCAATCGTAATTACAATCATCATTACAACCAATTGGTACACAAGCTTCCAGTTTCGCATATCCATTCTCTTTTATCCCGCATGAACTGCCCACAAAAGCCCGATTAGTGTGGGCTAGCAATCAGTGGGGGATGAAGAAATCCCCCACTGATTAAAGTTTCACTTTATTATTTTGTTTCCTTCTTTTTCTTTTTCCATGCAGTTACACTATCAAAGAAAAAGTTAATAAACAATGCTCCTAATCCTGCTAATAGAAAAGTCATTAAAAACAGAACCCATTTGCTTTTATCTTTCAAAAAATAATATCCAACAAGGAGCACAACTGCAATCCATACATATTCAAGAATTCTTTTTAGCTTTTGCTCTTCCAAATCTTTCGCTCCCTTATCCTGTCTTTCTACTTTTAGTATAACAAAAAAGAAGCTTGCCATGACAAGCTTCTTTTTTTGTTTACTTATTTACACTCTTTTCAACAAGCTGCATCGCATATTCTAATGTACGATTCATTGTTTCTACATACTGATCTTTTACTTTTGTATCTTTTACTACAGATTCCGCTACTTTGATTTTTCCTTCTAATGCTTTAACTGGAACTTCTTGATATTGTCCTGGTTCTTGTCCTACTTGAACTTTCGCTAATAAAGCTTTTGCTGCATCAATTGTTTTTTGTAATTTCTCTTTTGGCGTTTCTGGTTTTTGGTCAACTACTTTTGATTGAACAAATGTTTGATGTGCTGTTTTTAAACTCTGATATGCCCCAACTGCTTGCTCACCTGTCGTCGCCATATTTTCAAATACTGCTTTTGCTCCATTATAACTTGTTTGTAATTCTGTAAAGGCAGCTTGTGAATATTGGCCCAGCTTTTCACCGAATTCATAAGAACCGGCTAATGTTTCTTTTGCTTTACCAATCTCTTCATATAAAGCATTTAATTCTTCTAGTTTTGTGCGATTTGTAAACTCATTGTATGCCGCTACTATTTCAGATGAAGTAAGTGCTTTACTATATAATTTTGCAAGCGCCACTTGTCCATGTAATGGAACTCCACCGTTACCATCGCTTGTTGGATCTGCACCAATCGTGAATGGTACATTCGGATGATATACTTTACCTGTCACTGGCTGACTATTTACTTTTTTTCCATCTACATAGATTGCTAATTCATTTCCATTATACGTTCCTGTTAAATGATATGTTTTATTTCCCTCTAATTGTGTACCTATACGTTTATAGCTACCACCAATATGAGCCCATAATTCTACATATCCAGTTCCAGTAGATTCGAATCCAATTCCGCCGCTCTCTGTATTTTCCATAATAGCTTGACCGCGAATTTCATTCATAGAAAATACCGTTTCTAATGTAAATGTATTCGCCACTTTCTCTTTTTGCGCTGCTGAAAACGGGATATAGCCAAATGTGTTTGCTTTTCCATTTAATTTCATTACATGCTTTTTCAATGCTTTATCATATTCAATTGATACATTCCCTTTTACATCGCCTTTACTTCCAAATGATGAGTTATCTTTAAATGTACCATCTAAAAAGTTAACATCAAATACATCCGCCTTTGGCACTTTCACATTCGGATCAATAATTTCTTTTTTCGTTGTTACTTCTGCTTGTAATGGCTGTTCACTTTCATTTTCGAATGAATCGATCGCAACTGCTTCTAGCGTGTATGTTTTTCCACTATCTAGCCCACCTAATGTAAACGTAAGTTCTTTTGGCACTGGATCACGATAAAACTCTGAGAATGCTAATAACTTATTTTTAATTTCTCCTGTTTCTTTATCTCTTGCTTGTAAACGATAAGAATGAACAAGTAGATTATCCACTGCTTGCGGGAAAGTCGCTGTTACTGAACTCTCAGTTACATTTGAAACTTTTAACTTTGCATTTTTCTCGAAAGATGGTTTTTCTTTATCGCGGCTTTCCACATGTTTAAACGATTCTTTTTTAGCTGGTAGTTGAACCTTCCATGGTTCACCTGTCCAAGAATTCGTATGGAAATCACGACGATTAATTGTTACTTCTTTATCGTCTACCTCTACTAATAAACCTTGGCTTAAATCGCTTGCACCTGGCGGAATATTACCTTGAACTTTCCCGCCCTCTACTTCCATATAACTTACTGAAGATGTTCCAACAGATGTAAAGTCTTTTTGATGAATGGATCTTGGATCATCTAATGGATAGTGCGAATGACCAGAGAATGTAATTACTTGCGGATAATCCTTTAATACTTCATTAATTTTTGCACTGTCCTTCGTTCCCCATTCATGACTACCATACACAGTTTCTTTAATATGCTGGTGCAAGAACACGAAAATTGGTTTTTCTGGATCATCAGCTTTTGCTTTCGCAATTTCTTCTTTCAACCAATTAATTTGTTTATCAGAATAATATCCATGTGTCGTTCCATCTTCTGGTGACATAACAAGGAAGTGATATCCCTTCACGACTTTATGATAATAAATAGATTCCATTCCTGTCTTTTCTAAGAAACGTTTTTGTGCATCCTCTGCCGATAAACCATTCCAATAATCATGGTTTCCAAGTGAATTCATTCTCACTGCATCTTTATTGGCATATTGATTATATACTTGCATAAAACGATCATATTGCTGATTAGACCCTGAATCTGTAAAATCACCAACGATAACAAATGCGTCTTGTTTTGGCGCAAGTGTATTAAACTGTTCAATCGCTCTTTTCCAACGGAACGTATCATCTGTTCCGCTATTTTTAATATGTACGTCACTTACAACCGGAAAGACAAGTTTTTTCTCCTGCGGTTTTTCCTCTTGTTTCTTCTCTTCCGTTTGTGCGGAAGTGTTCCATGGAAACGATACAAACGCTAAAATGAAAACTGCTAATAATCCAATAAGACCTTTTACCTTCTGAAACATGTTCCTACTCACGTAAATCCTCCTCATATGTTTGATTCAGTACAAGGATTATTGTATCTAACACATATTAACCTCGTTTAAACGAATAATGAAAAATATTACATCTTTGTAAACATACAGTCAGTTTCCTGTAAAGTTCCACAACAGCTATATAAATACAAATAAAAAACGACATAAAACCTTTATTTTTAGGTGGGAGAGAGCATCCGGCCGTGCATAGAAGCGGTCAGATCCTCTTCCTGCCCCATGCCAAGTTAAAACAAAAAGAAAGAAAAAAACGAGTGCAGGTCACCTTTTGTTCTTCATAGCCGCAACTTATATGTTGGCAAATCGAAATGGAACAACTATATATCACTCATATATAGTTGTTCCATTTAAATCTCTATTAGACTAAATAGTAGATATGATGTCGATTAGCCCTACTGGAATATATAAAAGGATTTAAATTTACAATCTAGAAACAGTATTATGTGATAACCAAAAGATGTTTGGAGGATAAAAGTAGATTTTAATCACATAAATCACAATATAAAAAGATAATCTATGTTACAAAAGGTGCTTTCTGTATATGAAAGCACCTTTTAAGTCCAATACTTTTTCTATCGTCTAAAATACTTTTAATCAAACAAAAGTCTCATCATCTTTCACATAGACTCCGCTTTATTTTTCTTTTTCACAAACTTGAAAATGAACATTCCTATCACAATGAAACAAACAACCCCTAGTATCGGTAATGTATATTGTTCAACAATCGTACCTGCTTTTTTCCAATGAGGTCCTAATTTCAATCCTACATATACATATAGCGTTGTGAGTGGCAACATCGCTATAAATGTGTATATGCTAAATTGCCAAATGTTCATTTTGGCGATTCCACATGGAACTGAAATAAGTGTACGAACCCCTGGAATAAATCGGCCAAGAAACGCCACAGCTGGTCCATATTTTTCAAAGAAATGATCTGCTTTTTGAATCTGTTCTTCCTTTATAAAAAAGTATTTTCCATATTTCAGTAATAACGGTCGACCACCATAATAACCGAGCACATATAGTGTTAGCGGCCCCGTCGTTCCTCCGATCGTTCCAGCTAATACTGCGAGCCAAAAATTCATATCTCCTTCGTATACCCAATATCCAACAAGCGGCAACACAATTTCTGCTGGAATAAACTCAAATGTTAATGCTAGAATTACACCGAAATAAGAAAACTGCTTTAAATACTCAATTACATCTAAAATAAACTGCTCCATTTATGAACTCCTATCCTTTATTTAAATTATATTTTTCTTGTAAGTGCTTCGGTGCCATTTTCACAATTCGCTGTAAAATAAATAAGACAACAGCAATATCATCTAATCCCCCAAAGAATAGCAAAAAATCAGGGATAATATCAAATGGAAATACGACATACCCGATTAAAAATACAATCGATAATACTTTCTTTTTCATAGCGACTTCTTTTGATGTAAAAAAGTCATATAAAAATGGACCAAATTGACGAAAATGAAGCATAAATCGAAATCGGTTTATAAACTTTTTCATTTTTCACCTCTCCTTTTTCTGCATACAAAAAGGACCTTTACCAAATATAGTAAAGGTCCTAAAAAAAACAATAAGGGGCCTTTACCATTGCTGGTAAAGGTCTCACTAACAACAAATCGTTGCCAATAAAGCCGAGGGTTTCTCCCTGTAATGACGACTTTATTGTGACAAGTTACTCCCCTTTATATACGCAATCTTATAAAATCACCTTAAAATATTTGATAGAACTTGTCAATCTTTTTTGGTTATCCTTCATTAATAGGCTGATACATACTCGCTATGGCTTGCATTTCAGAACTTGGTGCTGGTGATAGCTGATAATACCCTTTCTTCACCATATACTGCCAAATGTCATAAGCATGGTGACTACTATTTAAAAAGGTATTTTCTAAAAGCGTTCTTAACTCTGGATTCGCACACTCTAATAAAGAACCTGCACAATTAAACGCAGAAGACTTTTGGTTCAATAAATATCCAGTCGCAATTGCTCGATCATTAGGTGGTTGTGCAATGACGCTTGGTGTAACGGGGGAATACTCTTGTGAAGGTGCCTCTGTATACGAAGCTAATACTGGTTTTAATTTAGACGGCTGAAACTTTGATATATTTGGAGTTGTCTCACCTTGTATAAATTCCACCTTCAAATTATAATCTTGCACATGAAGAGGAAGATGATTCTGTAACATTTGTTTCAACTCATCATCCTGTGCTTGCTGTATATATGTAGACATCGTATTAATTGTGTTATAGTCTCCCGCTATCAGTTCACTTAAGTCACGTAATTCATGCGTTGCTAATTGCATTTCTATTCCCCCTTTCTATAATTCCTTTCTAGCATCTCCTAAAAAAACAAAAATACCATATAAAAATCCACATCATTGCGAATTTTTATCCCGCATTAACGGGCAGTAAGACCCCTCCTCAAAATTCAGCGAAAGCAAAGAAATTAGGTGGGGAATCAACTGCCCGTAAAAGCCCGATTGGTTCAACTAATAATTGATGTGAGGCAAAGCCCCACACCAATTAAAGTTTCACTTTATATGGTATAAATTAAAGCGGATTACACTTTGGCATCTCTAATCCAGAAGCTTGTGCTAGTTTCAATAAATAATAGCATTCTTCCCTTGCCATATGGTCTGCCATTCTTCCAGATATTAAGCTTAATACTTGATTAGATAACTCTAATTCTTCTAATTCGTGAAGAAAACGGGAGAATAGTGTTAATTCTAATGAAACATCTTTTGTAAATTTTTTTAGAGCTGGAAAAGAATGCAGTTCCGCCCGTAAGTAACCTGTCATTTCCACAGCTTTTAAATAAAACTGTTCAAAATGCTTTTCATATTCTTCACTCTTCTCTTTCAGTCGTTTCTCGACCAGATCTAATCCACCTGAAATGGCACCTGCATGACCCGCTGCATCCGTTAGCCAAGCAAGATGATAATGCAATTCATGAAAAACAGGTGGCACTTCTCCTTTTATTAAATATTCTAATACCGTTATGTACTCTTCCACTTCGTTCACCATATGGTTAATAAAAGTTGGTGTAAAATGAATGACAATTTTTCCTTCCAGTTGCTTTTGTATAATATTTAACTTAAATTTTCTAATTTCCTCTGCTACTTTATGTGCATCTTTCGCAAATGCAATCAAATTTACCGTATGAATATTACTGAGGAATCTATCAAATGTTTGGACAAAATACATCGCTTTTTGAATATCTTCACTTTCATTTTGAGCTAAAGCATCTAAAAGAAACTGCGCATGATCGCCAAGAACCTTCAACCAGAATTTATGTTCAAACAACGCGATTTCTTCATACGTACTATTCATCCGGTTAACTCCCCCCTTATCTACTCTTTCGGCGCAATTAGAATTCTATACTGGTCAGGATCATGTACAATAATACCTCTTTTCTCCGTTTTACAGCTCTCTAATTCTTGAAATGACACACAATAGAACTCTAATTTTTTTCGTACTTTTTCCATATCACAAAATGGCAAACTAAAATTTATATAAGAAGGCACTTCCTCACCGAAATCCCCGCCTTTTTCCCTATTTAAAACGAAGCAAATTCTCGTTGCACCAATATCATACCAAACGCCAGGCACATGTAATTGTGGCCGGTGTCTACTCGGCTGAAATCCCAGGATACCTTCATAAAAATATAATGTTTCCTTTAAATTTCTTACTTCTAATACAATACAATTTGTAATAGTCTCCACGTACATTTCCTCCTTGACCCTACTAGTTTTTCTATATGAGTCATAAATAACAATTATGTCTGAATACAATACATAGTGATGAATGTTTCACTTATAAAGGAGGTTTGCATTATGGACAAATTTATGAAATCTTACACACCTTACCATAGTCCAAAAGATCCTTGTCCGCCGATTGGAAAGAGATTTTATTCAACCCCTCCTCATTTATATATGGGATTCCAACCAACTAATTTACCACAATTCCCTCCAAGAGACGCCTTACAAAAAGGCACTTTATGGCCTGCTCTTTATGATTATTATGAAAGCCCCCATAAGAAAGGAAGGTGACAAGAATCGTGACTCAAACACTGCCAGATGAATATTATGAATGGATAAAAGAGTTGCAAGAACTCGATTTTGTATTAGTTGAACTTACGCTTTATCTAGATACTCATCCAGATGATGTTACAGCGATAAATCAATTTAATGATTTTTCCTATAAAAGAAGATTGCAAAAGCAAAAAATTGAAGAAAAGTATGGCCCACTCCAACAGTTTGGTAATAGCTACTCTAATGCTCCGTGGGAATGGAGTAAAGGTCCTTGGCCATGGCAAATATAAAGGAGAGAAAATATGTGGATATATGAAAAAAAATTGCAATACCCTGTAAAAGTAAGTACTTGTAATCCAGCACTTGCAAAATTATTAGTTGAGCAGTACGGTGGTGCAGATGGCGAATTGGCAGCCGCTCTCCGTTATTTAAACCAGCGCTACACGATTCCTGATCAAGTAATAGGTTTATTAACAGATATCGGTACGGAAGAATTTGCTCATCTTGAAATGATTGCAACAATGATTTATAAATTAACAAAAGACGCGACCCCTGAGCAGATGAAAGCAGCTGGACTAGATGCTCAGTACGCTAATCATGATAGTGCACTATTTTATCACAATGCAGGCGGCGTTCCGTTTACAGCCACATACATACAAGCAAAAGGTGATCCAATTGCAGACTTATATGAAGACATTGCTGCAGAAGAAAAAGCAAGAGCAACTTATCAGTGGCTCATTGATTTATCAGATGATCCTGATATAAATGATAGCCTCCGCTTTTTACGTGAGCGCGAAATCGTTCATTCTCAGCGTTTCCGCGAAGCTGTTGAAATTTTAAAAGAAGAACGCGATCGAAAAATTTATTTTTAATTTTTCCAGCTACACATATCCTATTGATATGTGTATTTTTTATTGTCCATCTATCTTTCCCTAACTTCCATACCAATGTTTTTCCAAAAAGGCATAATTATTCAACTTAACGCATTATTTTTAAAATTTTTTAAAGTTTCCTGTTGCTTTCTAGTCATCAGACGATTAAAATTATAACAGTTACTCGACAAATTATTTGAATTTTCGACAAAAAGATATTTAGGAGGATTTTCTATACATGCGTACAACTTTAAAGCCATCGCAAATTCTCTCCATTAGCTTATTGCTATTTGCAGTTTTTTTCGGCGCTGGTAATATGATTTTCCCGCCACTTCTTGGGCTTTCTTCAGGAGAAAACATGTGGGTTTCTATTTCAGGATTTATTATTACAGATGTAGGTTTATCATTATTAGCAATCGTCGCCGTTGCTCTTGCAGGTGGTAGTTTTAAAAATTTAGCGAGCCGTGTTCATCCAAAATTCGCAGCAGTACTAGCTATCATTATCTATCTTTCCATCGGCCCACTATTTGTTATTCCACGAACTGGATCTGTTTCTTATGAAATTGGAATCGCACCACTTTTTAATGATCAATGGTACTCCATGTTACTATTTAGCTTTATTTTCTTTACGGTTGTTTACTTCTTATCATTAAACCCATCTAAATTAGTTGATCATATTGGAAAAATATTAACACCAATTTTACTTGGAGTTATTGCAGTTATGGCAACGAAGGCAATCCTTTCACCAACAGGTTCATTTGAAAATCCTGTCGGCGATTATAAAGAGATTCCATTTTTCAAAGGTTTTTTAGAAGGATTTTTAACATTAGATGCGATTGGTGCTCTCGTTTTGTCAACAATTGTCGTAAATGCGATTCGTCAAAACGGTGTAACGGAAAAAGCTTCTATCGCAAAATACACAATTATTTGCGGAAGTATCGCTGCTTTCTTTTTAACGATTGTTTATTTCTTGCTTGGCTATATCGGAGCATCGAACGGAAACCTTGGTCAATTTGAAAACGGCGGTCAGCTATTAGCAACTGTTATGTACCAATTATTTGGGACAAGCGGTAATGTTTTGCTAAGCATCGCAATTATATTTGCTTGCTTAACGACAGCTATTGGTGTAGTTAGTGCATTTGCCAACTATTTTACAAATATATTAACTAATGTCTCGTATAAAAAACTTGTATTATATGTTTGTATTTTCAGCTTTATCATTTCAAATCTAGGACTAAGCTTATTAATCAAAATTACATTACCTGTGTTAATTATTCTTTATCCAATTACAATTATTTTAATTTTTGTATCATTTATTGATAAATATACGAAGCGTAAACCATCTGTATACATCGGTGCAATGATCGCTGCATTCATCATTAGCTGCATTCACGCGCTTGATAATGTGGGAATGATGCCAGCTGCTATTACATCTATTGTAAGCACAATTCCTTTTTACAAATTAGGAATTGGTTGGATTGTCCCAGCAATTATTGGAGGTATTGTCGGATACTTTATCCCGCAGACACAAACTGAAGGTGAAGTTTCTACTAAATAAAGAAAGAAGCAAGCATTCATCAATGCTTGCTTCTTTTTCATTTTCTATCACTTAATACAGTATTTGTACAAGAACGAACGGTTAATATGTAATAACAGTTTCCTAGGCTCTTTACATCGTATGTTTAAATGTAAATAACTCTTCTTTAGGAAGTGAAATAGACTTTACTTCTTCTACTTCCTCGTCTTTGTTCATTTCTCCTAACCTTACTTTTGCTATCGCATCCTCTATACTTCGTGCAATCATATTCCCTGAAAAAATAGTAAGCCCAAAGAAAGTAATTGGTACGAGCGGGATCCATGGATGCACTGATAGAGAGCGAAAGTATACACCTATTAAACCAGACCATTCATGTGTGTAAGAATCTAACTCTTTGACCATTCCTCCAAACTGGACCGTCCCTCCAAAAAACACTTCAAGTAATCCTAAATGAAGAAAAAGAATCAACGTTTGAATAAACTGCTGCATCAATACAAGTACAAACGTCATATATAAGTGCGGAAACACATGTTTCACAACAATATGCCGCTTACTTCCTCCTAGTATACGAGCAGCGTCTATAAACTCTTCCTTTTGTAATTTCCGCACTTCATTCGCAATATAGAGAGAAATTGTAGGAAGTGCAAGCACAATAAACAATATGACTTGAAATGATGCCCTCTCAAAGAAACTAGTCGTCTCTGCTCCATTCACAAAACTAGTTGCAAACTGAAGAAAGAAATATGCAATCATAACAGTTGGAATAACTGTAAAACTATCAAAAAACGCTTCAATTTTTGAAAACCCTCTTTTTACATAGGTTCCTAATATAACACCAAAAAAGATACCTAAAACCACCCGCATCATCGCAATAAAAGCGGATATACCAATAGTCCACTTCGCCCCTTCAATGACTAAATGTAAAAGATCATAACCTTTTCGATCTGTTCCTAATAAAAATTTTGATGAAGGCGAAAATGGTGGAGCTTCTACATTTCCTTGCGCGTCATATTGCAGCGAAACTTGGCGAATATGCCCTCCATTCCACAATGTATTCCCAATGCTAAGTCCAACTAACACGACAAGAAATAAAATACTAAACCAAAACTTTTTATCGCGCTTTATATATTTCCACATCTCTTACGCCCTCTCTTTCATCGCATCTGGAACGAAATAATGAAATGACTTAAATAGAACAAAGATCGGGATATAAATAAGTAAGATGCTCATTGTAAAAACTTCAATCGGTTGATAATTTTTAATGAATACAAAAATACCATGTGTGTTAAAAAGCCATTCTATAATATACAAATTTGATAACATAAACCAAATATTTGTTTTCGCAAAAAACAATGTACTAAGCAACACATTCCGCAATACATGACGATTTAAAATATAGAAACGATCAAATCCTTTCGCCCGTGCAAATAATACATAATCTTTTTCTAATTCTGTTTCAAAGCGAAGTAGTAACAACTTCACAAACATAATTGTAGTAGGAACACTCAAGCAAATAATTGGTAACCCCCGAATTGATTCTCCACTTAACGCAGCAATTTTGACAGGTAAAAACCCTGTCTTTTGAAAAAACCATACGACAAGAATTTGCGATCCGATAATAAGAAGAATGTCTGGGATGGACTCAAGAAAAAGCAGAAATGTTTTAATGCGCCGCTGTATATGCGAACGACTTCTCATCATCATATACACAATGCAGAAAGCTATACATAATGAAATAAAAAATGAAGCTAAAAAAAGAATCATCGTTTCTTTATAATGAATAAATAGTTGTGGAAATAACGGTCGATTCATCCCATACGTTAAGTTTGGAACATCTATCAGTTTCATAACTGACATCTTTAAAGCCTGTACATACTGTGAAAAATTAATATGTAAGCCTTCGAATAGTTTTGGAAGAGCACCTAAACAAATAATACCAATAACAGAAAGAATAAATTGCACTGTAATCTCTATTCCATTTGAAATCATCTTTCTTGTCATTTTCCCCCTTCTCTCTATACAAATTTCCATTCTATTGATACTCTGCTTTATTTTATAAATAATTTTCAGAATTGTAAATATTTTCTACAAAAAAGAATCACTAGATTATGATCCTAGTGATTCTTTTTGCACGCGTTTTTCATTTCTAACAAATGGAATATACAATAATAAGCACCCTATAAACGCAGCGATTTCTAATGAAATAATATAGTATGGATGCGTACCTAACATATCAAGTAATGAAGCTGTTTCTGGTTTATACGCCAAAAACATATAATTACCACCGGTTTTATAATTCACAAACGAAACAATTGGAATCAATATGTTTAAAAAAATCATCGTACGCTTGATTGATTGAAAAGTCGGCCTATACCCTTCTACCCATGTCATAAAGAGCGGTGCCAAAATGAGTAATACATGTGCGATGAAATATTCTATGAAGCGAAAATGCGGAAAAGCATATTGTAAGTTTGGAGTTAAAATGGCTTGTGATGCCCCAATAATCCCTGTAAAAAAGACAACTTCATATACTTTATAACTTTTTGTAATAACCATTATTGTTGCTAATACTAAACTAATGGTACATAACTCAAATGGTAATGATGTACTCAACTGAAAAATTCCAGCCTTCACTTGCCACACATCAAGTCCGATTTCACTTCCAATAAATAAAAAAGCAATTGTATATCGAACTCTTACGTTCCATTGTTGCTCACGAAGTATGTCTTGATAATGATAAAGAAAATAAACTCCTACACCGATAAGAAAAAGTATAATGACATGTTGTTTTGAATACGGAACAAATGACTCTGACGGAAATGCTCCAAAATACGCCTCCATATTCCTCACTCCTTTCCTTCATACAATATTATTGTAAGAAAGAAAAGACGCGTCAAACAATCTGCTTTTCCCCTAAACAAAAGCGCCACTCTTGTACAAATCCCCTCTCAATATATCAACCTTACAAAACTGTAATGTTATTGTAAGCTAAAACGATTTGTCATATTTTCTCTCTCTTCTATACTGAAAACAGATACAAAAACGAGCGAAAAGGTGATAAATAAATGAAAAAGAAAAATAAAGTAATCATTACTGGTTTAGTAACAATTGGAATTGCAGCAGGTTCATATTTTGCTCTTGCTGGCGGTGGCGATGTAGCGAAAGCTTACAGCAGCTATAAAGTATCAGAAAAGCAAATTGAAAATGCACAAAAATTTGGTGGCGAAGTCATTCCAAATGGTATTGAAACAATCTCATTTGATCCTTCAAAAGGAACCTATGAGCTAGCTGTAAAAAAAGGTGATGAAGTCAAAAAAGGACAGCTACTCTTTAAATACAATGATCCTACTATGAAGCTAGGTGTAACGGAAGCAGAAATGCAAAAGAAATTAGCTGATAAAGAAGTAGCATTACTCCAGAAACAAATTGATACAGCAAAACAAAAATTACAAAAAGATAAAAATGCCGGTTCACCTGGGGAGATGCTAAAAGCAACAGAAACTGAAATCACACAACTTGAATCACAACTTGAAATGAAAAAATTTGAAGTTGAAAAAGCTGATCAAATGATTCAAACAAACAAAGAAAAACTCACTACACTTTCTGTAACAAGCCCAGCTGATGGCGTAATTGAAGAAATTGCAAAAAATGCGAATGAAAAAACAGGTATGAGCGGTATTACCCTTCGCACTGCCGGTCCTCTCAAAGTAAAAAGTCAGCTATCAGAATATGAATTAGCCCAAGTAAAAGTTGGGCAAGAAGTAACTGTTACATCCAAAACGGTACCAGGAAAAAAATGGACTGGTAAAGTCACAGAAATCGGTACAACACCAGTAAAGAGCATGGATGAAAACAAGACAGTATCTAACTATCAATTTATTGTTACATTAGATAATAATGAAGAATTACAAACGGGCTTCCACGTATACGTAACAAGCAAGTCTGGTGAAGCAACTGGTACAGTTGTTCCAAAAAGCAGCATTGTGAAAAAAGGCGATAAAAATGTTGTATTTATCGTGAAAGATGGTAAGGCAAAGGAACAAGCTGTTACTGTTGAATTTGAAACAGATAGCGAAGCAAAAGTGTCTGGCGTAAAAAAAGGTGACCAAATCATCTCTAAACCAGAAAAAGACTTAAAAGATGGTATGGAGGTTAACGCCCAATGATTGACTTAAGAGGCATCACGAAAGCCTTTCAAAACGGTGAAGAAACAGTTCAAATCTTACATGGTATTGATGTAACACTTAATCAAGGCGAATTCACTTCTATCATGGGGCCGTCTGGTTCTGGTAAATCAACATTAATGAATATTATCGGCTGCTTAGATAAGCCGACAAGTGGAACTTATTCGTTAGCTGGACAGAACATTTCAAACATGTCTGAAACGGAGTTAGCTCATATTCGTAATAAAGAAATCGGATTTGTATTCCAAAACTTCATGCTTCTCCCACGTCTCAATGCACTACAAAACGTAGAATTACCTCTTATCTACGCTGGAGTAGATAAAAAAGAACGACGTGAACGTGCATTAGCTGCACTAACAAAAGTAGGTCTAGCAGATCGTGCCACGCATTTGCCAAATGAATTATCTGGTGGACAAAAACAGCGTGTTGCCGTTGCTCGTGCAATTGTAAATAATCCAAAGTTCATTTTAGCTGATGAACCAACTGGTGCGCTTGATACAAAGACAAGTAAACAAATTATGGACCTCTTTTACGAATTAAACAAACAAGGCTCAACAATCATTATGATTACCCATGATCGTGAAATTGGGGAAGCGGCAGCACGCCAAATTGTAATTCGTGACGGAAATATCGTCCAAGATTGGAGAGGTTAATTTTGAACATAAACGAAAATATACGCATGGCCCTTTCCTCTATCTTCGCTCATAAAATGCGTTCTATTTTAACGATGTTGGGGATTATTATTGGGGTTAGCGCCATTATTACAATCATCTCTATTGGGGATGGAACAAATGCCAAGTTCCGTGAACAAATTGGTAAAGAAAAGAAAGATCAATTTTCAGTAAACTATACAACAGAAGATTATTCTGATATGGATGGAAAAATATCTGCAAGCATGTATGACAATGTCTCAAAAATTTCTGGTGTTCAAGATATATATCCTGATGTTAGAGGAAAAGAGAAAGTATATGCCGGAAAAAAAGAATTAGATATTGATATAACTGGTGTAAAAGGCGATTACTTTGAAGATACATCTCGCTTCAAACTTGAGCACGGCAGGTTGTTCACTGCCACTGATTTAGATAAACCTGAACATACAATCGTATTACACAAAGATGCATTTGATAAATTGTTCCCTTCTTGGGAGGAAGGTTTATATGTTGATATAAAAGGTACTCCTTATAAAGTAGTGGGTGTATATTCTATCAAAGCAATGATGGGTGGCATGGAGTTTAAAGAAGGTGCTATCTCTGCTGAAAACTGGCCTGTTCTATTTGGGAAAAATAATTATGACGGCTTAACAGTAAAAATTGCTCCAGGTCAAGATAAGCAAGCTGTGCAAGATGCAGTTGTAAAATCATTAAATGATGCGAAAAAACCAGAGCATACTGGGAAGTTCAAAGTACCAAATCCACAAGACGCTTTAAAAGAGATTGATAGCTTCACAGGCATATTAAAAAGTGTATTCGGTGGTATTGCAGCAATTTCACTTTTAGTTGGTGGTATTGGTGTTATGAATATCATGCTTGTATCAGTAACAGAACGTACGCGTGAAATTGGTATCCGTAAAGCACTTGGTGCAACGCGCGGGAAAGTATTGATGCAGTTTCTCATTGAATCTTGTATCTTAACAGCATTGGGCGGATTCATTGGATTTGTGCTCGGTATTTTCTTCGCTTGGATCGTTGCAATATTCGCTGGATGGCCACTTGTTGTTTCCGTAAAATTAGGTTTAATTTCAGTAGCATTATCTATGTTAATCGGTATTCTATTCGGATTACTGCCAGCTAATAAAGCTGCGAAACTTGATCCGATTGAATGTTTACGATATGAATAAACGAAAGGTTGCCTATCATAAGGCAACCTTTTTTATATTATTGAAGATTCCATACCAGCTCTCAATCTTCTCATAAACTCACTCTTACTATTCTCGTGAGCAAAGGCATGTTTAGGAACAATATTTGCACTCATCGAGCTAACATAAATAAAAATGTATGCCTCATTTTCTTCTACCTTCTCGATTCCTTTCCAATTTAGCTTTGTCTCTCCACCATTATTTGTTTCAATAATTCCTTCATCTATTATTTGTACATTATGCGTACCTAGTAAATTGCTATAGCTTCCTTCTTTCAGCATCTTATTAATATTTCTTTCAATATGTTTATAGAAATATGCAGGATAAAACAAAATCCATATAATTCCTGATAGTAAAAAAAATAAAAGGTACCTCCGTATATACTTGGCCTGGTGGTCCTAACAAAAAAGCACCAAGTGGAACAGCAAAAAAAATAATAGCTACAATGTAACGTTGAAGAAATAAAGAACGCATTACTGTTTTAGAATGCCTCGCATAATGCAGATTAAATGCAATAAAATCTTGTTCCTTTAACGTATATTCTATTTGCATTTCTCCATCTCCATTTCCTACTAAAAGTTCCCTCTATTGTATCATTCATACATTTCTACTTCTCTAGATTTTTCTCGACAAAAAAGCCATCATGTATACATGATAGCTTCATACATATGTACATATTATTTCTTTAATACAAACCCAAACTTATCCCAAGCTTGTAAATAATCTAATAAGAAGATTTCTTTGTCCACAACACGGCCAACTACGTTTGTTTTTCCTGTGTTCACCATATCTTTTAAGGCAATCTGCAATTCTCCTTTATATTGACCATATTGTTCGTTATCAATAAGAAGGTCTCCGCGTCTAATTGGTCTTGTATTATGAGGTTTAAACTCTTCTTTTTTATATTTCACACGGCTTTGTGTTGAACGAATCATATATTCAGATACATCCCCGCGGTAGAAATGTGGTTCTTCTAATACAATTTTTCTTTCTAAATCAGTTGTTGTTTCATAAATTTCTACATCAAACGTTTGCTTTTCTTTATTTACTTCTCCGAGCGCCTTTAATTCTTCTTCTGATGCATATGCATTCGCAATGATTACATCATCAATCAATTCTGTTGCAAATAAATGTTTCGCCTGCGTTGTCATTGGCAATTCACGATGTTGTTCGATTGTACATAATCCTTCAGTTACCGGCCATGGACCATATGTCGCATCAAATGATGTAATAAAGGCAGCAGTTCTCATGCCGTAATCTTTAAATTGTTTTGAGCATTTCATAAAATGATCATAAGAAATACCAGAATAACGATGTGGGTAAAAATTATGACAACCAATTAAATTTTCACAGTTCGGGCGATGACTCATAATATTATCAACATATTTCGTACCGTTACTCATATTAATCTCAATTTTTAATCCATATGGGTTATATGTCATAATGGATTCTTCTAATCCTGAAAAACCAACATCTAGACGAATACCATATGCACCTAATTCATGGAAGAATGAAAGGTCGTTATAAGAAATACCAAGTTGTTCAAAAACAGCTGGACTAATATCAACGAGTACTTGGAAACCTAATTCATTCGC
Organism: Bacillus sp. 95MFCvi2.1; assembly: GCF_000374965.1. NCBI lineage: Bacteria > Bacillati > Bacillota > Bacilli > Caryophanales > Bacillaceae > Bacillus > Bacillus sp. 95MFCvi2.1. The sequence continues at coordinate 92,185 of NZ_KB895702.1, forward strand.
ATGCGAAATCGTTTCCTTAAATTCTTTAACAATGTTCTCTTTTTCTCCATCCACTGATAATAAACATGTGAATACACGTGTAAAACCATATTGATGTGCTAATGTTAAATATTCCTTATCTTTCTCTACTGTAGAATGTTCTGGATAAATAGAAATACCTAGTCGTCTCATGCATATACGCCTCTTTCTTCATCATCATTTTGTAAACCCTTTCAAACATATATAATAAAGTAGTAGAAATCCCCTTCTACTTTACTATCCGTTTGAATCCGCTTTCTTTTCAGAAAAAACATCTCTATCAATCTTAACAACTAGCAGACTATACATCTATACTTTACCTTTTTTAAGAGCATTTGTGTATCATTTACACGAATTTGTAAATTTTTTCTCCCAAAAAATTGTTACATCATTTTAGTTCCCCTTTCTTGACTGTTACATTGACCTCTACATATACTCGAAAGAACAGAGAAAAATATTTAGGGGATGAATATATGGGAGAAGCAGCACTCGTAAAACGAGAACCATTATGGACAAAAGAATTTATTGCGCTCATTTTAGCAAACTTATGTATGTTTTTAGGCTTTCAAATGTTAATTCCAACATTACCTGTTTACGTGAAAGAAATTGGTGGCACGAGTTCAAACATCGGATTTGTTGTTGGAATGTTTACTGTGGCAGCTTTAATTATTCGGCCGCTCACTGGAAATGCACTACAAAAATTTAGTAAAAAGCTAATTTTAATGACTGGTACTGCAATTTGCCTACTAGCGATGGGCAGCTACCTATTTGCCTCTACTATCTTCCTCCTTCTTGCTGTTCGCATTTTACACGGAGTTGGTTTTGGTATTACAACCACAACATATGGAACTGTAGTCTCCTATTTAATTCCTGCAGCCCGCCGTGGTGAAGGTATGGGATATTTCGGTCTCTCTGGAACGATCGCTATGGCACTTGGTCCTCTTATCGGACTCTGGCTTATGCAAACTTATAACTTTACGATTCTTTTTTTATGTGCACTATCTTGCACAGTCGTTTCATTAATATTAACAAAGCTACTCAAAATTCAAACTACTGAGAAACCAATTCAACAAACACACGAAACGTTTTTAGATGGATTTATCGAAAGAAAAGCTTTACTTCCTTCATTATTAATATTGTGTATTACATTAATGTACGGAGGAATTGGGAGCTTTATCACGTTATTTGCTACGCAAGTCGGTATCGCTGATATTAGCCTTTTCTTCTTATTTAACGCCCTTGCCATCGCTGTAACACGTCCCTTCTCAGGAAGACTATACGATGTAAAAGGCCATGCATTTGTTATTATTCCCGGTGTTATCTTAACATTCACAGGGATTATCCTGTTATCGTATACAACAACAATACCAAGTTTAATCATTGCAGCAAGCTGTTACGGAAGTGGATTCGGCGCTATTCAGCCGGCCTTACAAGCATGGATGATTGACCGTGTAGCTCCGCATCGCCGCGGCGTTGCTACCGCAACATTCTTCTCGGCATTTGACCTCGGCATTGGAGCAGGTGCAATTATTTTCGGATTCATCGCACACTTTACAGACTATGCAACTGTATATCGTTATTCTTCTGTATTACTTATCGCGTTTCTCTTTATTTACATTACAAATGTACGAAAACAAAAACAGATGGATAAAAAGAATGAAAAAGCTGCTGGATAACCCAGCAGCTTTTTCTAACCCTTATCTATCTCGATGATACTTTAAATTTGTTGTTACATTGTCTCCAAAATAAGTCTCAGATTCATACTCTCCAGAAGCAACTATTTTAGTTGTTAACAACACTTTATTTCCAGCTAATTGAATGGTTGCCTTTTGCAATACATTACTTCTTATATTTGTAAATGTAAAAGTCCCAACACCATTATTATCAAACGTAACAATAGCTCCGCATAAAATGAATATTATTATTAACACAGTAGATGCATATTTCATTATTTTCTCCACGCCTATACTTAATTCTGAATTTGATTATATCCTCTTTATTTGGATATATATTATCCTCTCATATTATATAGTTCTAAGACACTATTTACTTCGCATATTTTTTTACGTTAAACAAAAGTATACAAAGGACTTCCAAATCAAATGTTATTTCTTTACAATACAACCCTATATAACGCATTAAAACCAATTAAATCCAGGGGTTTCTTTAAATAAATGTAAACTTTTTATCCCTTTGTAAATTTAATGTAAAGTTTACATTGATATCATTTACACCACCTCAAATTTTAGTTAATAATTACACCGTACATGAAATTTAAGGAGTGAAGTGCGTGGAATTTAATGTTCAAGACATGATCTTCCAGTTTATTGGTGGATTAGGTATTTTCTTATTCGGGATTAAGTACATGGGGGACGGTCTGCAACAAGCAGCTGGTGATCGACTACGTGACATTCTCGATCGTTTTACAACTAACCCACTTATGGGCGTACTAGCAGGTATGTTAGTTACCGTACTGATTCAATCTAGCTCAGGAACAACCGCTTTAACAGTTGGACTTGTAAGTGCTGGATTTATGACGCTCAGACAAGCAATTGGCGTTATTATGGGTGCTAACATTGGTACAACCGTTACAGCATTTATTATCGGAATTAAAATCGGAGAATATGCTCTTCCAATTATGGCAGTTGGAGCAATCTTACTATTCTTCTTTAAAAATAAAAAAGTACAATCTCTGGGACAAGTCGTATTCGGATTTGGTATGTTATTCTTCGGTTTAGAATTAATGAGCACAGGTATGAAGCCACTACGCTCTTTAGAATCATTCCAAGAATTAACTGTTAGTATGAGTAACAGCCCAGTCCTAGGAGTTATCGTAGGTACAATTTTTACATTAATTGTACAAAGCTCAAGTGCAACAATTGGAATCTTACAAGAATTATTCGGCCAAGGTGCAATCGATTTAAAAGCTGCTCTACCTGTACTGTTTGGTGATAATATCGGAACAACAATTACCGCTGTATTAGCAGCGATTGGTACTTCTATTGCAGCAAGGCGCGCAGCATTAGTACACGTTATCTTTAACATAGTTGGTACCATCATCTTTACAATTTTATTAGTACCATTTACAAACTTAATTCAATATTTCCAAACATCGTTACACTTAAATCCAGAAATGACAATTGCTGTTGCGCATGGAACATTCAACGTAACGAATGCGATTATTCAGTTTCCATTCATTGCAGTGTTAGCGTGGATTGTAACAAAAATTATTCGCGGAGAAGATGCCGCTATTGACTTTAAACCGCAGCATTTAAATCCAATCTTTATTGAACAATCTCCTGCTATCGCCTTAACAGAGGCACAAAAAGAGATTATTCGTATGGCAGAGTTCTCATTACATGGCCTAAAAGAAGCAACTCAATTTTTAAATACAAAAGAAAAGAAACATGCTGATATGGCAACTCAACTAGAGGGTGCTATTAACAACTTAGATAGAAAAATTACGGAGTATTTAGTGCTACTTTCTGAAAAACCACTTTCACCAATGGATTCCGAAAAACATTCTGTCTTAGCGTCTGTTGTCGGAGATATTGAACGCGTTGGCGACCATGTAGAAAACGTTGTAGAACTTGTGGACTCCCAAATTTCTAACCGTGTCACACTATCAGATGAAGCAATGACGGAACTAAATGAAATGCTTGAACTAACAATTTCAACATTACAAGATGCAATTGGAGCTTTAACAAACTTCGACACTGAACTTGCACAAACGGTCATTACGAAAGAACGTAAAATTGACCAAATGGAACGTGTATTACGTAAGCGCCACGTGCTACGCCTGAATGAACGTAGTTGCTCAGGTGATGCAAGCATCATCTTTATTGATATGGTAAGTAATTTAGAGCGTATCGGTGATCACGCTGTAAATATTGCAGATGGAGTTTTAGGGGAACAAGGGAAAGTTGCATTAAAACAAACACTATAATACAAACTGAAAAAACTGATATAAAATCTTTCTTTTTTGGTGAGAAAGAGCGTCCGTCCTTGCATAGAAGCGGTCAGGGTCTTTTTTAGTCCCATGACGAGTGAAAACAAAGAGAGAAAACGAGTACAGGTCTCCTTTTGTTTTCATAGCAGCGACTTATATGCCAACAAATCAAAATGGATTTAATCGAGTAGAAGACATGGCAATCCCATGTCTTCTATCACTTTATAATTGATTTTTTTCCTTTTCATTTATAAGAATTGCTCGAAATGATGTATGATTTATTATGTCTATCTCCTTTACTCCTAACAAACAGTTTTTTCACTTCATTATATAAGGCCTATAGAAGAATGTAATATAATCTTCCTCTTGAACATATTTCAACAAATCTTACTTCTTTATTATTTTTTCATAATATGTATTTCTATTTCTAATACGACAAATTATAATTGTTCTATTGCTTATTCTCCTAAAATTCACTTTACGAAAGGCGGAAAAATCTGACTTTTCGTGAAATAAATCGGATTTTAGCGAAATGTAAATGATTTGTAATGTTCTTTTTCGCTAACATTCATTATAATTAGGTGATATGAGTATCGTATTTCAATCCAAATGAAGGAGTATATGAAATGGATCAAAACCCATCTTTGCAAGAAAATATACGAAATAATAAGAAAAAAGGAAAGAAAAAAACAAAAATTATTATAAGTGTCCTTTTATTATTTTTAATAATAGGAGGCAGTTATACTTGGTTTTTAGTAAATAAAGCATCCTCTGCTGTTTTTAATGCCGCCCACGATTTAGCACGCGGTGATAAATCAGATTTACGTGATAAAGCAGTTAAACCTATTTCTAATAATGTATCTGTATTAATCATGGGCGTTGATGAAAGCGATGTCCGTGGCAAAGAATATGGTGCTGCTATAAGAACAGATGCAATGTTACTTGCAACTTTTAATAAAGATAGTAAAACTGTAAAACTTTTAAGTATTCCACGAGACACATATACTTATATCCCAATAGAAAAGAAAATGGATAAAATTACGCATGCACATGCATTTGGTTCGGCTAAAAATGGAAAAGCTGGTGGCCCGCAAGCTAGTATTGATGCGGTAGAAGATTTACTCCACGTTCCTGTTGATTACTTTGTAAAATTCAACTTTAAATCATTTATAAAAATTGTGGATGATTTAGGTGGTATTGAAGTAGACGTTCCTGTTGAATTTACTGAACAAGATAGTAACGATAATGCAGGTGCAATCCACTTGAAAAAAGGCGTTCAAAAATTAAACGGTGAAGAAGCTCTTGCTCTTGCTAGAACACGCCATATTGATAGTGATGCAATGCGTGGTCAACGTCAACAACTTGTTATCGAAGCCATTCTGAAAAAACTAACAAACATTGATTCTGTAACAAAAGTAGGAAATATTATTGATCACATTAATGGACAATTCGTTACAAACTTAACATTTGATGATATGTTATCATTCTATAAATACGGTTCAGATTCTTCACTTGAAAAATTACAAATTAATGGTAAAGATTGTTATATGTCAGCTGGTGATAAAGAATGCGGTCGTGCAAGTGATGGTGGTACGTATTATTATGTACCAGTAGAAAAAGATTTAGACGATTTAACAAAACAACTTCGTACTCATCTTGGACTATCTGAGTATAAGAAAGTTGATTCTGATGATAAAGAGAACAAGAAAAAAACAAGCTCTGAGAAAACAAAAGATACGAAACAAGATAACGATAATCGTCAAAATTCTACTAACCAAAAAAGTAACAATGACGATGAAAACGTAAAGACCAAAACATCATCGAATGAGAAAACAAAAGATACAAATCACGATAGCGATAATCGTCAAAATTCTACTAACCAAAAAAGTAACAATAACGATGAAAACGTAGAGACCAAAACATCATCGAATGAGAAAACAAAAGATACAAATCACGATAACGATAATCGTCAAAATTCTACTAACCAAAAAAATAACAATAACGATGAAGACACAGAGACAACATCGAATAAAAATTAATAAAAAACCCAGCTCTATAGAGATAGAGCTGGGTTTTTTATACACCCTAATATAATTTTGAAAACAACAACAATTCTAATTTTTTTAACTATCAATTTCAATATCTTTAAATTATAATAAAAGGTAGAGTTATATTCTAATTAACAGGAGGCACAAACATATGAAAGCCGCAGTAAAGCATAACGTTTCAGACTTTAAAGATTATCTACAATCCAATGAAATACATATGGAAGAAAACATAGATGAGAATGATGGCTCTGTATTTTTTTCAGTAAACTTAGAGACAGAGAGTGGTGCAAAAGTTCGTCTTATCGCTGCCTTTCATAACGAACATCCTACTGTCGATATATATTGCTTTAATCTCGCTCAAGTTCCTGATTCAGCTAAGAAAAGCAAAATATTGCATTTAATCAACGAACTAAATACAGCATATAGATTCGCAAAATTCACAATTAGTAACAGCGACTCCATTGATATTTCAACTTCCCTTGTATTTACAGAACCATACTTTAACCCTGCCCTTGTATTTGAGCATACTAGACTATTATATAAAGCTGCAAATGATGAATATGAAAGATTAATGAAACTTATTTGGGCTTAATAACTTGAACGCCACTGGTTCTCCAGTGGCGTTCTTACATTCTTTCTATACTAGCCTTCTTCTTAAAATATCTATCCAGTAATATCTGGTAATACACTTCCCAAAAATCATATTACAATGCGATATCCATCCAAATTTTAATAGATGTTGAAACAATCAATATCGCTAATATCCACTGCAATATTTTTTGATTTAACCTCTTCCCTACACTTGCTCCAAGCGGTGAAGCAATTAAACTTGCAATCGCGATCATTATAGACGGCAGTACTACCACTTGTCCTGTAGTTACTTTTCCAATTGTAATCCCGATAGATGAAATAAAAGTAATTGCTAATGAAGTTGCAATTGTCATATGTGTAGGGATTTTAAGAATGACAAGCATAATTGGCACAAGTAGAAATGCACCACCTGCTCCAACAATACCAGAAGAAGTACCTACGATAAATGCTAAAACACTAGCTAATCCTTTATTATACGTCAATGCTTCTAAAGGAAGCTCGCTGCGATTTTTTTTCGGAATAAACATCATAATAGCTGCTATCGTAGCTAAAATAACATATACAATATTAACTTGCCCTGCATCTAATACTCTTGAACCTAGACTCCCGACAAAACTTCCCACTAAAATACTCGTTCCCATATATAATACCAATGTTTTATTTATATAACCGCTTTTCCGATAAACCCATACACCTGCAAATGTTGCGAAAAACACTTGAATAGCTGTAATACCACTTACTTCATGTACCGTATAACCAGTAAACCCTAATAGCACAGGAATATATAAAATCATCGGATAATTAATAATAGCACCGCCAATACCAACCATTCCTGATATAAATGAACCAGCAAAACCAATAAGAAAGATTACAATCATAAAACTGAAGCTCATCTTTATTTTTCCCCCTTCTAAAAAGAAGGCATTCTTTAATTACCTTTAAATAAATAGATTCACATTCCCATCAGAAGCATCTGCTAGATAAGCTGCCACACCAGCGAATTCAACATCTTCCATAATCTCTTCTTCTTTTAGTCCTAATAAATCAACTGTCATTTGACAAGCTACAAGCTTAACACCTTGCTCTTTTGCCATATCAATTAAATCTGGAAGCGGCATAGCATTGTGCTTTTTCATAACATGCTTAATCATTTGAGGGCCCATACCGGAAAAATTCATTTTAGATAAGCCCATCTTATTTGCACCGCGAGGCATCATCTTTCCAAACATTTTCTCTAAGAAGTTTTTCTTTACTTTTACATATTCATCTTTTCGAAGTGCATTTAACCCCCAAAACGTATGGAAAATAGTCACCTCTTGATCATACGCCGCTGCACCATTGGCAATAATATAAGCTGCCATCACCTTATCGTAATCTCCACTAAACAAAACAATCGTTGTTTTTTTCTTTTTCTCCATGTTAACTCCCTACCTCTATATACCTATACGGGTATTTTGCGAAATATACAAAATCCTTTATTTATAAAAGAACCCTGCGTCGTACTCCGTATTATTCTATTTTACCTTCCCAATCTAACATACCACCAGTCATATTTATAACCCCAAAACCATAGCTTTCTAAAAACTGAACAGCTCGTGAACTTCTCCCACCAGAGCGACACACCATAATATATTCTTTGTTTTTATCTAATTCATGCATGCGAAATTCCAACAGGCCAAGTGGAATATGAATAGCTCCCGGAATTTTCCCTTCCATCACCTCTTCCACTTCACGAACATCAATAACGTGTAATACTTCATGATTCATCAATTTATTTTCTAATTCTTTTGCTGTCATTTCTTTCATTTTTCATTTCCTCCTTAATTCCAAGCATTCATACCACCTGAGACATTCGTAATATGTTGAAAGCCTAATTTTTTTAACATTTTTGTTGCTTGTTTACTTCTCATTCCACTTTGACAAATTACAATTACTTCTTTGTTTTTATCTAAATGGCTCGCTTTTTGTGCTAACTCATTTAATGGGATATTCTGAAACCCTTGAATATGATTCCCTCTAAATTCACCAGGTGTACGAACATCAATAAATTGTTTATTTTTTTTATTCATCTCCGTCTTTAGTTCTTTCCCGCTTATATTTTTAACTCCTTTAACCGGTAAAAAGCGAGAAATGATAAACCAAGCAACAAGTATAGTTAAAACAATATTGAATACTACATTTGCACTCATACACCATCTCCTCCAATCTTTCTCTATACAATTCGTATCCGTAGAGCAGGTCTTTTTGTTTTACGCCTTTTTAATCCAGAACTTCAGTACACTATTTTCTTCCGTATGCTGTAGTACTTCGTGTCCACCTGTTTTTGACCAAGCTGGAATATCCTTTATTGCACCTTTATCTGTTAAATGAACTTCTAGCACTTCTCCAGATTGTAAAGCTTCCATAGCTTTTTTTGTTCTTACGATTGGCATTGGGCATGCTAAGCCTTTCACATCTAATACTTGTTTTGCATTCATATTCTATACCTCCAACATATTTTTTTATTATTAATCGTGCACCGCACAGCGGTTTGGACCAATTTCCATTTCGCGCTCTTCTTCTACACTTGGATTGATTTTCCCCATATTCGTCTGACGAATATCTTGATATGCATTCGGCTGGGGCGGTAAATTTTCTGTAACTGTTTTTCGAAACTCCAACTCATCTTCAATATTTAATCCTGCATTTCGTTTAAATAGATCTTTCAATTTTGCACGAACCCGCCCTTGCTCATCCAGTTCGCTTACTTTCGAATAATGCGCTGGTAAAACAATCAAATCTTGAGATAATGTTTTATAACGTTTATATAAAGTGTTACGCAAATCACTTACCCAGTCTTCCGCTTTGCCCGCAAGATCCGGACGACCAATAGAATCTACAAATAAAATGTCACCTGATAGAAGATAAACATCATCTACAATGAATGATGTACTTCCAATTGTATGACCTGGTGAATAGATCGTCTCAATAGCAATTTTTGTTTCTCCCACCTGAATGACAGTTCCTTCAACAAGTGGCTCATAAGAAAAAACAACTTCTCCAGCATCTTTTGGCGGTAACCAATACGTACCTTTCACCTTCTGTGCTAACTTACGACCACCAGAAATATGATCGGCATGTAAATGTGTATCCATAACGTTTGTAATCATAGCACCTTGTTCTTTTGCAAACTCCTCATATGCTTCAATTGTTCGTATAGAATCAATCACTACAGCTTCCCCATTTGAAATAACCATATAGGACAAACATCCTTTTCCAAGACGGTTAAATTGATACACGCTGCCACCATCTTTTAAATCCCCTACTTTAATCGGCTTCACATATTCACTCCAAGCTTTCATACCACCAGCTAAATAATAAACATTTTTCAAACCAGCCTCTATAAGTTGCTCAGCAACAAACTTGGAAGATCCTTCTTTCGCACATACAACAAGAATATCTTTTTCCTTTGGCAACTCTTCCAAGATGCTTTCTACGCCTTCTAACAAATCAAAGTATGGTTTATTAATAGAAGAAACTTGTTTCCCTTCAATTTTCCAATCCATATAATCCACTTCATTACGAACATCTAAAATAAATAATTCTCCAAATAAAACTTTCTCAGCAATATCTTTCGCTTGTAATCCTATAGCACCCACTACCTTACCCCCTACGGTATAAATTTTGTTAAAAAAATTAAAAGTTAACTGCCCTACTCAAATTTTTTCTTATTCTTTTTCTGTAGTAGCTTACCACTACATCACTCAATATACATATACCTGTACGGGTATGTTAAAATGCTTTTTAAAATCTGTCAACACATTCGTTTGACAGATTATCTGCTTTTCACAAGCAGTTGTACAGCCTCTTTAATTAAATCTTCATTTGATGTATCGCCTTTTTCAAATTGTTCTCGCAAACAGTTTTCCAAGTTCGTTCCTACAATTAATCCAATTGTACGATCCATAGCAGAGCGTGATGCTGTTAATTGTGTAATAACCTCTTTACAATCTTTTTCTTCTTCAATCATTCGAAGTACACCGCGAATTTGTCCTTCAATTCGCTTCAACCTATTTTTAATATCTTGATTATATTCCAACGTGCTATCACCTCAATACTTTAATAGACATGCTTTATCTAAAAAAAATGTCTACTGCACCAGATTGTAGTAAAATTCTTATTTGAATTTACAACCTCATCATATACCCTTCAGGGTATTTTGTAAAGCCATATTTTTATATTTAAAATTAATTCCTACTATATTACCTTATATTATTAGCCACAGCCCCTAATATATTAATATACAATGCAGTTTGGTAAAGCAGTTGCATACAATTTAAAACCACCATCTACATTCTTCACCTTATATCCTTTTTCCATTAACATACGTGCAGCAACATAGCCTCTCATACCTAGCTGGCATGTAATATATATTTCTTCATTTACTGGAATTTCATCCAATCTTTCACGTAATTCATCTAATGGAATACTAACTGATCCCTTAATCATCCCTTGTTTCAATTCATTTGGTTCACGAACATCAATTAAATATCCACCTTTTTGGGCAATATGATTAATTTCATGCCACTGCACTGTATCTACAAGCCCTTCAATCATATTACTTGCAACATACCCCACCATGTTTACTGGGTCTTTTGCAGAAGAATACGGCGGTGCGTATGCTAATTCTAAATCTGGTAAATCCATTACCTTTAGCTTAGCTTTCATTGCCGTCGCAATTACATCAATTCGTTTATCTACACCGTCACGCCCAACAGCTTGTGCACCATAGATTTCTCCTGATTCTTTATTAAAAAGCAATTTTAATAAAATTGGATATGCATTTGGATAATAACCCGCATGAGAATTCGCCTGTACATGCACTACCTCATAGGGTATATTTAAACGCTGCAATACCTTTTCATTTACTCCTGTTGAAGCAACCGTTAATTCAAATACTTTTGCAATTGATGTTCCCATCGTCCCTTTGTATACAGACTCTGTATGCCCATGAATGATATCCGCTAATAGACGACCTTGCCGATTTGCTGGCCATGCTAATGGAATCATTGTCTCTGTTTCTGTTACAAAATCTTTTACTTCAATCGCATCACCAATGGCATAAATAGATGAATCAGACGTTTGTAGTTTTTCATTTACTTTAATTGTCCCGCGTACTCCAAGTTCTAGTCCTGCTTCTTTTGCCAAGCTACTCTCTGGCTGGACACCGATAGACAGAATTACCATATCCGTATTGATTTTCGAACCACTTTTTAAGCGTACGACTGCTCCGCCTTCTTCAAAAGTATCTACTCCATCTTCTAAAATGAGCTGAACACCATGCTTTTTCATATGTTCGTGTACATATGCTGCCATTTCATAATCAATTGGCGGCATTACTTGATTTGCCATCTCAACAAGCGTCACATCAATTCCTTTTTCTCTCAAGTTTTCTGCCATTTCAACACCAATAAATCCTCCCCCAATAACAGTAGCATGACATGGTTTCTTCTCATCAATATACCCTTTAATGCGATCTGTATCTGGTACATTTCGTAATGTAAACAACGTTTTTGCTGTTTCAATTCCTGGAATAGGCGGTACAATTGGTTTAGATCCTGGTGAAAGAATTAAAATATCATAAGACTCTTCGTATGTTTCATTTGTCATTACATTTTTCACAACAATTGTTTTTTCTTCCTTATTAATTTTTATCACTTCACTTAAAACACGAATATCTAAATGAAATCGCTTTGACATCTTTTCAACAGTTTGCACTAACAACCTCTGTCTCTCTTGAATCACACCACCAATGTAATATGGTAACCCACAGTTTGCAAACGAAATATATTCGCCTCGCTCGAACATAATAATTTCATCCTCTTCACTTAAACGACGAAGACGTGCTGCTACTGATGCTCCTCCTGCAACTCCACCGACTACAACAATTTTTTTGCTCATCTTTTCATAACCTCCACGATTATTTTCATTTAACTTTTCTTCTTTTTACTTACTACATATAAATATACAGGACATCAAATTACATATACCCGTATAGGTATATAATAAACACAAAAAAATATAATGACAATATATACAGCTCAAACTTTATACTTGTTCACAAAATTGAAACAAGCTTGGTATGAAAAAAGCCACTGGTTTCCCAGCGGCTTTACACATATTTCTATCATAAAATCATACTACGCTTGCTTTTAGCTTTGCAAATTCGTTTGAAATAACATCATTTATTTTAAGTAAAATATAGAACAAGAGCTCAGATTATTTCTAAGCTCCTACTATTGCTACTAGACTCTGTTTTATTCCACTACAGCCCCAAGTTATTTTATTTATTGTATAGCTCCATAATTCTGTTCACAATCAACTCAGCAGTATTTTCTTCTGGTGGCATTAATAAGTTTGTAGTTGGTCCATACACTACAGGATTCAATTCCACTTCATATCCTCCATATGTATATTCCTCTTTTGTTGGTAAATAACCAAGATAGCCATTCGTATATCCACCAAAAAAAGCTAGTTCATTGTTTAGATTTTCTTTAATAGCTAGAGCTGTTTCTGAGAAAGGTTCCATCGGTATTCCAGAAAATGATCCATCATTGATCCGAAACAATTGAATTTCCAAATCAATTGTTAACTGTTTAATATTTTCTTTATGCTTAGCTACAACGACTTTAAGCCAGTCATCAGTATTAACCCCCCACTGCTTTTCAGCTAGTAGTGCCATTCTTTTTATCTCTTCAGGTTCAGGAATTTCCTTTAATTTCATTTGTAGTGTAGTTGAAATAATTTTCAACTTCGAAATGGGGTTATAAGTAATTGTTGGCAACATGGTTAGGACGTTTCCACTCAATATGTAAGCCATTTGCTTTAATGCATCCTCTGAACCACGATATTTTGCATTAATGTTTCCAGCTGCCCCTTGGACAATTGCTACAGGGCAGTTAAGCGTCCGTTCAAGAATCTCCCTTGTCACGCCTGGGTAATCTGCTGATAACCTATCACTATCTGACTTTAATACGTTAGGATGTGCAGTGCAAAAGACAATGATTCCCGTTAAGTTCTTTGTTTTATCGTTTCTAATTGCTAAAACGCCAATTCGTTTATCTACAACACCATTTATGTTTATACCCATCTTTACTTTTCCGTCAGATGTTCTTTCTCTTCGATTTACTCCTATTTCACCCGTAGTTACATTCCACCCCACCTCTGATAATTGCATATTATCATTCGCAATAACGGATCCTTTAATTACATTAGTGATTAAAATCGTTTTATAAGACTTTACTAAACTATCATTGCCGACTGTTTCGGGACCAGAATGGGTATGAGTATAAACAACCGTTATGTTTTCAAATGAAACATTCAGCTCATTTGCTACTTGTTCTCGAATGATTATTGTATCTTCTATTAGCATTCCTATATTATCAATGCTAATAAATACTGCCTTTGTTTGATTATTTTCAAACACATATATTGTTGCATAAATGCGTTCTTCAATATTACTAATTCCCGTTTCCCTATGATATCCAATAAAATCAATACCTAAAGGAGGTGTAATATCCACCTTACATACCCCTACTTTACTCATTTGAACCTCTCCAGTCATCTATGTAATTTTTATATCTCACTCCGCTAAACTCCCCTTTAAATAAAAAAGCCCCATCTAAACAGACAACAATATTATTACATATAAATTTGATTATTTCATTAAATTACCAATTCAAAAAAAGCCGCTGATCCCAGCGGCTTTACACGTATTTCCGATGCACCATCTTCCCATCATATGAGAAGACAACACCTTTATTCTCAACATTAGATTCCATATGCACCGTTCTTCCCCATAACTGATGAATGTACGGCAGTACTTTCTCTAAGTATTTTAAATCAAGCTCAATTCCTTCATAACAATGCTTAATATATAATTCCCCATTTTTCAAATAATCCCCATCTTCCACCACTAAATATGGAAATCCGCCATTTGTTCTCATATTAACAAGCTGATCACGAACATGTTCCCACTCTTTATCAATTACCTTATACTCTTTTCCTTGGCGCTGGAATAAGTACATATCTTCTCTCATAACCAATTCTTTATTTAAGTAATTCCTTAAGAAGGATACATCCCATTCAATTTCTCGCACTTCAAAGATTTTTTCACGGCCTGATCCAGGTTTTACACCACGACGTTTCATTTCTTCAGTTGGATTATTATAACGTTCTTCAATATCTTCGAACATTTTAATGCCAAGGTAGTATGGGTTAATGCTTGTTTTTGATGGTTGAACTACCCCAGCGTTAAGCTTCGCAAATTCAATTGCCTCATCAGATGTTAAGTCCATTTCGCGAAGGATACGTTGATGCCAGTACGAAGCCCAGCCTTCGTTCATGATTTTCGTTTCTAGTTGCGGCCAGAAATACAACATTTCTTCTCGCATCATTGTTAAGATATCGCGTTGCCACTCATCTAGTTCCCTACTATATTCTTCAATAAAGAGCAGCAAATCTTTCTCTGGCTGCGGCGGGATTTTCTTTTTCTTCCGCATATTTGGTCGTTCTCGTTTTTTATTTCTATCATCTAAATTCCACAAATCATCATACTGTGAAACTCGTTTCTTTTCTACTTCTTCCTCTTCTAAGTCATCTATGCTCCAAGCTAGCTTCGGCCGCATAAGCGATGGATCAATATGTTCTTGAATGGCCAAAACAGCATCTAAAAACGTTTCTACCTCTTCTTTTCCATATTTATGTTCATATGCTTTAATTCGTTCTGCTGTCGCTGCCATACTTTCAACCATATCGCGCTTTGTATTTGAGAAGCGGATATTATTTTTAAAGAAATCGCAGTGTGCTAATACGTGTGCTACAATCAATTTATTTTGAATCAATGCATTTGTATCGAGTAAAAATGCATAACATGGGTCAGAGTTGATGACAAGCTCATATATTTTACTAAGTCCCAAATCGTAATGTAGCTTCATTTTGAAGAATTGTTTCCCAAAACTCCAATGTGAAAACCGCGTCGGCATGCCATAAGCACCAAATGTATAAATAATTTCCGCCGGGCATACTTCATAGCGCATCGGATAAAAATCCAGCCCAAATCCAGTTGCAATTTCAGTAATTTCAGCGATTGCATATTGTAGTGCTTTATCATCACTAGTTCTCATTATTTTCCCTCCTTACACTTTCCCTTAAGAAAGTGTATGAAGGAAAACAAGCTTTCATGAAGACTAAACACATCAAAACAAAAATACTATACAAATAAGAAGAACCTTTCTTCTCTACATTTTATGCAGGATTTTATATTTGCAGAAAGAATAATTGAGATATATGAAATTTTAGCATTACGCTCTAAGGAGTCGATTATATGAAGTGGACTGTTCACCGTGATCGAGGATTTCTATACATAGTTTTTGGCTTAGGCCTATTACCAAATCTACTTTTAGCACTCCCACTATGGCTAGATCCTACGTTAACTTCCGTTGATTTTATTATTTTTCTTTCCTTTATTGCAGTTTTTAATGTCTTTTGGTTTTGGATCATGTTTGATATTCGATATGAAATTAGAGAGAAGACCCTCTATGCACGTTGCGGTCCTTTTCGATGTAATATTCCTTACGAAGATATTATAAGAGTCAATAAGACGAATGATATGCTTATGGGATTTCGCCTATCCGCATCTCTCGAAGGTATCGAAATTCACTATCCTAAAAAGAAGTTTTTTAGCAGTGTAAAACTTTCACCTCAAAATGAAGATGCATTTATAGCACTATTACAAGAAAAATGTCCTCAGTTACAAAACAATTCAATTACAAAAGAGAACTAAAATAAAAAGGCATTCTTGTACCAAACAAGAATGCCTTTCCTATTAACCTTCAATAACTTCAAGCTTCTCCATAATCGGCGTGCGCTCTTTTCCTTCTGGCTTCTTATCGAAATAACCAATATGAAGGATTCCAACAATGCGTTGTCCTTTTGTTAATCCAATTCCTTCTATAAATAAAGGATTATAATTCAATCCGCCTGATTTCCAAACACAGCCTAGTCCACGTTCCCAAGCGAGTAACTGAAAGTTTTGCATAAATGCACATACTGCTGCGTAGTCTTCATCGCGCTGGATTTGACGTGGATCTTCATCCATATACACAATGATTTGAGCTGGTGTACTTAGAAAACGATCGGATAAAATTTTACCTCGTTTTGTTCTTTCTTCTTCTGTAAAAGAATTTAATACAGCATCTACTAATGTTTTACGTCCTTCACCAATATATAATTTACATTTCCATGGCTCACGATGCTGATGGTTTGGTGCCCACGTTGCATCATTTAATAATTCAATTAATAATTCTTTTTCTACTTCTCTATCTGTAAATGTACGAATCGAACGTCTTTCTTTAATGATATTTGCAATGGAAGTATATGTAGTCATATGTTTCTCTCCCTTATCCTCATCTATATGTATAAGTTTGTTATTGATATTGATTTTCAATTTCGATTATAACGCAGTTTTCTACCATTAATCAATGTTTTATGTTGTGAAACTAATAAAAAATTTTTTTGTTACATTGCGAAAAAAACTTGAAATGTTCACAAGTTTTTCACAACTTACGGACATGCTATGTGTAAAGTTTTCCATTTCATTCAATTAGGAGGAATTTGTATGTACAAAAGAATTGTATTAAGTATGGCTATGGTAGCACTGCTATGTGGAGTATCTGTCTTCCCAGCTGCAGCTGCCTCGCAAAAAGAAGTTGCGGTGCATCATCATAAGTTAATCTCAGAAGAACAAATCCAGTCGTTAGAAAAACAAGGATACAACAAGCATGAAATTTGGAAAGCAGCACACATTGCAAAGATTAGCAAAAAAGATATTAAAGATGTTTTATCGTACTATAAACAAAATAAATCTTGGAAAGAAACAGCAAAGCATTTTGGCGTGGATCCAAAGAAACTGCATAAACACCATATGAGTAAAGAAATGAAGCAAGCACTACTGCAAAAAGTAGCCGAAATGCAAAACTCCACACCAGAACAAATGCAGAAAATAATGAAAGATAATAATATTCGTTTGCATCACCTTACAGTTTTAACTATCATTGCACAAAAAAGCAATACACCATTCAATGACGTATTAAAAATGAAAAAAGATGGCATGCATATTAAACAAATCGCAGAGAAATTAAACGTGAAGAAAGAAGATATAAGAGCTGAAATGATGAAATTAATACAGTCTGTGAAAGAAAAAAAGACAAATTAAACATAAAAAGGAAGAAGCATTTGTTGCCCTTCCTTTTTTATGTTTCCTGTATAAAATTTGTTCTTCCCAAAAAAACTAACAAGAGTATTCCATATAAGGGAAGGAGTGAAAATTATTGTTTAGCTTACCACGAAAAAATTCTAAAGCAAAAAACAAAAAAATGAGCTGTACCATTCCAGAATTTATTCATACGATGAAAGAATCTACGGATTTTGTATCCTACAACATAACAGAAAATGGAAAACTCTGTCTTTTTTATTATAAATCTGTCGTGGAAGAGCTCATAATTAAACGATTTATTTTGACACCTATTAAAAAGCAATTAGAACAAATCCAAAACATTGCAGACTTGACAAACATCGTCTTTATTGAAGACATTATTATCTCTCCTTCCATTGATGATATTCGTGAAAAGTTATTGGGTGGATATGTACTCATAGAGTTACAAAATACATCACATGCTGCACAGTATGCTTTAATTCAAGCAGAAAGTACCGTTCTTGGTAAGCGTTTATATAATGATACTGAAAATGAATATAGTGTAATTGGACCGAAAGTTGGTTTTGTGGAGAGCATTGATATAAATATTCACTTATTACGTCGCGGCATCATAACAGAGCAACTCATTTTTAAAGAGATTATTGTCGGTTCTATGTCCAAGACACATGTTACCATTGCCTATATAAAAGGACTAACAAATGAACAACACATTAATACAGCGACGCAGCGTCTTCAAAATATTGATTTTGATGTTCCTTTTGATGCGACAATGATTGAACAATTTTTGAGTGATAATAGTAACTCACCCTTTCCCGTTTTACTGCCAACTGAGCGAGTTGATCGGGCTGTATTCGCTCTTATCACTGGTCAAGTATTAATTTTAACAGACGGATCACCGTATGCATTAGCCGGACCAACAACATTATTAGACTTTTTTGTTTCTCCAGAAGATTATTATTTACCATGGATCATCGGCTCCTTCTTCCGGATTATTCGCTTTTTTGGTGCTTTATTTTCTCTATTTTCTTCTGCCATTTATACAGCTGTCTTAACATTTCATTATCAAATGATCCCATCAGATTTGTTAGGACCTATTATTTTTTCTAGAGCCAATGTACCTTTTCCCCCAGTTTTAGAAGCACTCTTTTTAGAAATTACAATTGAATTACTTCGTGAAGCTGGAGCACGCTTACCTACAAAGGTCGGTCAAACCATTGGTATTGTCGGTGGAATTGTTATTGGACAAGCTTCTGTTCAAGCTGCTTTAACGAGTACAATTTTATTAATTGCAGTCGCATTATCTGCATTAGCTTCTTTCACCACACCGACAGTGAAGATGTCTTCGACAATTCGCTTGCTCCGGTTTCCACTCATTGTTTTAGCCGGTGCCTTTGGCGGACTTGGTCTTATTGTTGGATTTGTGATGATACTTACGCACTTAATTCAGTTAAAATCACTTGGATCACCTTACTTAGTACCTTTATATCCATTTCGTGGTTTAGCTGCATCTGAAGGTTTTATTCGCTTCCCATTTAGCCACACAGCGCAGCGTCCTTCTTTTCTACGCCCAAAATCGAATTGGCGCTATAACCCGAGTAAAGCAAAGACAAAACGTGATGGTGAAAAGACATGAAAAAATTTTTAACTGTATGGATCATTGGGGGATTATTTTTCCAATCTGCTTGCACTCAAACTCAAATTATTGATACACAAAGAATTATTCATGTTGCGGGATTCGATATAAACAAAAATAAAGAAGTTCAAGGAACAATTTTGTATCCCGACTATACCCGTGGTGTACAGACGAAACCAAAAATTCAGTCAACATCGGCAAATTCGATTGAAACAATCGCATCTCGTATGAATGGAAAGTCCCCTCACAATGTTGTTGTAGGACAAATGCGTACCGTGTTATTTGGCAAGTCTTTTGGTACATATGGAATTGGTGATATTGTGAATAATTTACAAAGAGATCCCAATATTGGAAGGGATGTGCAATTTGCATTTGTCGACGGCTCAGCAGAAAAGCTGTTAAAACATGTTGCGTCAAATGGTTCATTATATCTCTCTGACTTGTTGGATCAAAATATGATGAATGAAAATATTCCTCGTGCTACTTTAAATATTTTTTTATATGATTACTATTCATATGGATCCGATCCATTCATTCCTTACATTCAAATGAGTAATAATAAAGCGGCTACAGTAAAAGGACTTGCATTTCTCAAAAAAGACAAAATAGTTATGTTTGCCGATCAAAAAGATTCATTTTTAGTAAAATTACTGACTCATCCTACTAAAAATGGTCGTTATGAAACGTCCATTCAAAAAGATGGCCATAAAGGGCTTGTAGTCACACAAAACTTATCTGGAAAAAGCACCTATTACCTTGATGGAAATGGTGAGATTCCGAAAGTAAACATTCATTTAAAACTAAATGGTTTGATAAAAAATTCTCCGAATTGGCTTAATTTAACGAAGCCTCAAAATATAGCTTATATCAAAAAACAAATCGAGCAAACGATGGAAAAACAGTCTAAAGCTTTGATTCAGCAATTTCAACAAAAACAAATAGATCCGTTAGGAATACAGGATCAAATTAGAAGCCGCACGAGAAAATGGAACATACAACAAATACATAAAATGTATCCATCTGTAGATGTAAATATTGATGTAAAGGTTAATGTTGTGCAATCTGGTATCGGAGAATGATGAGGTGACGATATGAATACCCGCAGCAAAGAACTAACAGTATCTCCTTACTTCGCTTTCTTTTTAGTTCACTCTCTTCAAATCGGAGTAGGAATTTTAGGATTTCAACGTATCCTGATTAAAAGCGCTGGATATGACGCTTGGATTTCTCTTATCCTTATGGGATTTGCAACTCACATTGTTTTATTTTGTATGTTAGCGATGCTAGAGAAAGATAACGACTTAATCAATATACATACAACATGCTTTGGAAAGTGGATCGGATCTTTCTTTTCTCTATGCTTTACTGCTTATTTTCTTTTATTTTGCCTTACCATTCTTCAAACATATATTGAAGTCATTCAAGTTTGGGTATTTCCTACACTTAAATCGTGGAAGTTGAATGTACTCTTTTTATTCATTGTTTTTTATGTTATAAAAGGTGGATTTCGCTCTGTAACCGGTATCTGCTTTTGGGGGATCGTCATTCCTTTTTTTGTAATCTTTTTTTTAATTTTCCCAATAAAATATGCTCATTTCCGTAATATTTTACCTATTTTGACGCATTCACCTTTACAAATTTTTCAATCAGCAAAAGATTCTATATTAGAATTTCTCGGATTTGAAGCATTACTATTTGTATACCCACTCATTGAAAAAGGAAAATCTCTAAAAAGATGGGCACACGGTGGAATTGCTTTAACAACCATTATTTACGTTATCTTAGCACTCATTTCTTTCATGTACTTTAGTGAAGGACTTTTGCAGCGTACAATTTGGGCAACCTTAACAATGCTTAAAATTATTAAAATTCCTTTCATTCAACGATTTGAGTACATCATTATTTTTGTTTGGTTTCTCATCATTTTACCTAATCTTTGTGTAACGATTTGGTCTTCTTGCCAATCCATGAAACGATCGTTCCATATTCCGTTTAAGTTCACATTGCCTTTTTTCATTTTCGTTGTGTATATCGCGTCTTTATTTATTATAAACAGAGAACATATTAATACATTGAACACGCTCTTATCTCGGGCTGGTCTGTATATCGTATATGTTTATATCCCTCTCCTTTTTCTATGGCATTCCATTCGCTGGCGATTGAAAAATAAACAAAATAAAACTTCACCATAGGAAAGCACTAGCGATTTTGGTACAATTTTACTAATACAAAGGCAAAGGGGAAATGCAGATGAAAAAATATCTATTCTCTCTACTTGTAATAAGCAGTCTCGTGCTTTCTGGATGTGGTGCAGCGGAAAAGAAACAATCGTCTGAACCGAAAGAAGAACACGCTTCTCATTCTCAGCAAGGTGATATCCAAGAAACAACAAAAGGAATCAACACGCTACCAACGTTTCTGGACAAACTAGACCCACAAATGAAAGAAATCTATACAGTTGCAGGAAAAAATGCCGAATTATTAAATTGGATACCTTGTTACTGTGGATGCGGAGAAAGTGTGGGACATAAAAATAATAAAAACTGTTTTATTCGTGAAATTAAGAAAAATGGAGAAGTTGTTTGGGATTCTCACGCAACGACCTGTGTAAACTGTTTAGAAATTGCGGTAGAATCTGCATCTATGCATCAAAAAGGAAAATCGACTCTTGAAATTCGAAAATACATTGATAATAAATATAAAGAAGGCTACGCAAAACCAACGCCTACCCCAATGCCAAAAGCGTAAAAACGAGGAATTTCCTCGTTTTTTATTTTTTACGTAACATTTCCCTTAGCAAATTCTTTCAAGTGTTTTTCTTCTCGATTGACGTACACTATATGTAACTCCTCAGTAAGGAGGGTACACAATGCAGACATATAACGACTACGATAAAGCTCTCTATTACACGTATTGTTGTAATTGGGACAAGTTGCTTGTTTTAATGGTGCAAACTGATGATCAATTATTTTCTAAACGAATCGAGCATTTTTTACATGCTTACAAATATGGAAAAGAACTACCAGAAGTAGATAAACAACTTCAACTTCTATTCCAATATATCGACCATGCTTCACAAAAGTCGCATATAGAAGAAATAGACCAAGTACAAATGTAAATGAAGCGCTATTCTTCCTTTGAGAATAGCGCTTTTTGAATATTTTTCCACATACCCGTTCATAATACACATATCAATAGTGGACGGACGTGATTATTTGTATAAATCCTTGTACATATTTCTCAGCATGATGATACTGCTAATTGGTTGTGAAAAAGCGAATAATCCTCATTTATTTCAAGGGATAAAACAAGAGAAAAACATATGGAATATCTTAATTATCGGTAGCGATTCACGAGGTGAACAACAAGCCCGTGCTGATACAATTATGATTGCCCAGTACAATAAAAAAGAAAATACAGCAAAGCTCGCTTCAATTATGCGGGATAGTTATGTAGAAATTCCTTCTTATGATAAAAAATATAATAAAATCAATGCTGCCTACTACTATGGCGGCCCTGAATTATTACGAAAGACGATTCAACATAATTTTGGAATCGATGTTTCTCATTACGTTACGATTGATTTTGAAGCATTTGTTAAAATTGTGGATACCATTGCACCTGAAGGAATTGAAGTGAATGTTACACAAACAATAATCGATGATATGGGACTACATGTAAAGCCAGAAATACAACCTCTTCACGGGAAAGATTTACTAAAATACGCGCGTTTTCGCCATGATTCTGAAAGTGACTTTGGCCGTGTGAAACGACAACAAGAAGTACTCCGGGCATTGAAACAAACCCTTACTGATAAAGTTCACTCTATAGATGGGGTACTAAATTTACCAATAATGGCACATGAACTCTCTCCATATATAAAAACAAATCTAGATATACCAACGCTCTTTTCACTTGGGAATAATATTTTGTTTCAACCCATTGATAAAATAGAAACGATGCGAATTCCAATTGATAACGAATATGAATCTGCTCTTACCAAACACGCTGGTTCCGTATTAAAAATAAATCCAGAAACAAATAAAGAAGCAATTCAAAAATTTTTCAATGCTACAAAAGCCGTAAACACCCCCTAAAAACAAGGTTCATGGACCTTGTTTTTTTATTTCCAAGTTTTCCCCTTATAAAACTTTCCTTGATAAAAATATTTTCTCTTTATTTTCTTGTCCTTTTCATACTATAATTTAGTATGTAACTATTATAAGAGAGGTAAAAAAACATGAAACGTGAGAAAAAACAAGAATATGCATTGTTTACTGCTTGGGGAGCTTCTTTTATTGCTACACTTGGAAGCTTATATTTTTCTGAGATCATGAAATTTGAGCCTTGTGTACTTTGTTGGTATCAACGCATTTTTATGTACCCATTTGTTTTATGGCTTGGTATTGCAGTTGTAAAAAAAGACTACCGCATTGCTACATATTCTTTACCAATTGCAAGCATTGGTGCCTGTATTTCGTTATATCATTATGCCATTCAAAAAGTTTCTGCATTCTCAGCAGCAGGAGCAGCTTGTGGACGTGTGCCTTGTACGGGGGAATATATAAACTGGTTCGGATTTGTCACAATCCCATTTTTGGCACTTATCGGATTTGTCACGATTGCCATTTGTAGTTTGATTGTAATTAAAAATAAATAAGGAGATGACATAATGAAAAAAATGCTTATCTTTGGTGGTATTATTATCGTCTTATTTGCAGCTATTTTTGCTGTAACACAGATGGAAAACAAAAATACAGCGAAACAAGAAAAAAATTACTATACAAATAAAATCTCTTCTTCTGATATTCGTAAAAATAACGAGGAAAAGAAAGAACAAACCATTTACTTCTATCAAACAGATTGTCACTACTGTGAAAAAGTCTCACCTATTGTTGTACCAATGGCTAAAGACATGAACATTGATATGAAAGTCATTGATATTTTAAACGATAACCCAACTTGGGATGATTATAAAATTGAAGGAACACCAACAATTATTCATTTCAAAGACGGAAAAGAAGTAAGCCGCATTAGTGGCGAACAGCCAAAAGATACTTTTGAAAAATGGTTTAAAGAAAACAAGAAGTAATAAGAAAAGGAAACTCCTTCTATACATGAAAGCTGGGTAAAATCCCACACTAATGTATAAGGAGGGGGTTTTATGCCAGAGGTACGCTGTTCTGTGTCCAATTGTTCATTTTGGGGACAAGGGAATTTTTGTCAAGCGAATTCAATCTTTGTCCAGCCTGATGATCAAAACACGAATCAATCAAATGAATCTTATACAAACTCGGCCTTAACAGGTGAGACACTTGAAAGCTCTGCGTCAACAAGCGTTGAAACATGCTGCCAAACATTTAGACCGAAATATTAAGACGTAAATCTCCATCTCCTTTTGAGATGGGGATTTTTCTTTCTTTTCTTCCTCATGTCTTAAATAATATGTATAAACATACTATTTAAGAGACGAACAAAAATAAGACACGTTTTTTATATCAGGGAATTACTAATCGACTTTGTATACCATGATATTCATTCATCATTAACAGATGGTAAACATTTTGAAAAGAAAGTTGTTGCCTTAACTTGTACAAATCGCGGGCAATCGTTTCTTTCCTAACGCTTAAAGATGTAGAAGCATACAGCTAAAGGTATGCTTCTACATTATAACAACCCCATATTTCCATGCATCATGCATTATCGTTATATACACAATTAATATAAAAACTGTTCCAAACAATGTTATCCTGCGATAGATTCCATCTTCCCCTTCTCTCGCTTCAACAAAGGACCAAATAAAACCAACGAAAAGTAATAAATCAATATAGGGAATATACAGATTAAACATAAATGAAACATACAAATAAATAATAAATAAGCAATTCGTTAACAAAAAGATTTTAAATGCAAATTGGCTATTCCCTTTTCTCATAACACGCCCGCCCCCAATCTGTACTGTATTATATTCACAAGAACAGAATAGTTGCGATTGGACCAACTAATTACACTTTGCTATATAAATCGCGGCTATGAAAACAAACAGAGACCTCCACTCATTTCCTCTCTTTGTTTTAACATGGCATGGGGCCAAAAAAGGCTCTGACCGCTTCTATCCACGGACGGATCCTCTCTCTCATCCAAAAAGAAAGGTCTTTCGCTTTTTATTTATATAACAAATAAGCTATCGCCTATTTACGATAGCTTTACTGTACATTATATTTCCTCTTATATATATTACTTAAAATGGAATAAGGCACTTGCTCATAACGAATTTTCCCGCCTGTTTCATCCATAATATACAAATTATTACCTATATAATAACTTCCATTTTTCCCTCGAGAATAAACAGCATATGGTTCATTCGGCAATACTGTTTTTACTTTCGTAAATTGGCCATTTGGTTCTTGCCAATATATATTCATACGATCCACAAGTGTTAACATTCCAATTTGTTCTTCTTCTATTATACGTCCATTCCAACTTGTAACACGATATCCAAGCTTATGCGCTGCATATTCTGGAGATGTATAAAACTGAGAAATAATTACTTTTGTCCGTAACGATACTCGGTCATACAGCCATTGTATATCTCGATCATGCATACGAATGCAACCGTTTGATTCTCTTCTTCCAATTGTCCCTTCTCGATTTGTACCATGAATTGCATATTCTTTCTCATTTAAACCAAGCCATCTTGTTCCAAGTGGATTATTCGGTGCACCACCCGGAATATTTTTACGGTGATATTCTTTATTTTTATATTTATTAATGATACAAAATATGCCTTCAGGAGTTGGCGTTTGACGCTTTCCAGTTGTAACAGGAAACGTTCTTACATAGTTGCCATTTTCAAAAAAAGATAATTGATTCGTTGTAAGGTTAATTAATATCAGATGATCTGTATCCGCAAAAGTGCTAATTGGTAGACAGAAAAAGAGTATTACAACTAAACATACTTTTTTCATTCATATCCCCCCAAGCATCCCCCTTTAAAATTGACCATAATATATGAGGGTACAATTAGCTTTTACTATGAATTCTATTCTTATGAATGAAAGTACAAAGCTTCTTCAGATTTAACTTATCCATTCACAATTACACCACCATTTACGTGAATGATTTGTCCGGAAACATATGTGGAATCGCCTGAAGCTAAATATACATAAGCAGGTGCTAATTCATACGGCTGCCCTGGTCTTTTCATCGGTACATTACTTCCAAATTCCGATACCTTCTTCTTATCAAAACTCGCTGGAATAAGCGGTGTCCAAATCGGGCCTGGCGCAACACCATTTACACGAATTCCTTTTTGAACTAGTGATTTTGCAAGTGAACGTGTAAAAGCAACAATCGCTCCTTTTGTTGCAGAATAATCAATGAGTTGCTCGTTTCCTTCATACGCAACGATCGAAGCTGTATTTATGATTGTATCTCCCTGCTTTAAATGTGAAAGCGCAGCTTTTGTAACATGAAAATAAGAAAAAATGTTAATGCGAAATGTTTTTTCAAGTTGCTGCGCTGTAATGTATTCTAAACTTTGCTGTGGATATTGCTGTGCGACATTATTCACAACAATATTCAGCCCCCCTAGCTTCGAAGCCGCTTCCTTTACAATATGCTGGCAATGTTGTTCACTACTTAAGTCACCAGGAAGTAATATACACTTGACTCCTTGTTTTTCAACAAGTCTTTTTGTCTCATTTGCATCTTCAAGTTCCTCTAAATAAGCAATAGCAATATGCGCTCCCTCTTTTGCAAACGCAATAGATACCGCCCTTCCAATTCCACTATCCCCTCCTGTAATAAGCACGTTTTTCCCTTTTAGTTTTTCACTGCCGCGATAATTAGGATCTTCGTACTCTGGGAGAGGATTCATCATCGCTTCAATCCCCGGTTGTTTATTTTGATGTTGTGGTGGTAATGTTAAAAACCTTTTTTGCTCAGGCATACACATTTCAGCTCCTTCTCATTTCTCTTTCTTATGATGTACACATTTATAAAAAGTACTTATACATGAAAAGCCGAAACATAGGGGCTGTTCTGTGATTAATATTCGAAATTAAGACATAAAATAGAAATTGTTATAAACTTTTTGTACGAAACTCTTGCAATAGAACTAAAAAACGAATATTATATATAACTGTTGTGACAATTATTCGTAAACAGAAAGGATGTTTATATGTTTAACCTTTCAAAACATAAAACTTCTATTAAAACTGAAATTATGGCAGGTATAATTACCTTCTTAACAATGGCATATATCATTGTCGTAAACCCTGTCATCCTTGGGGATGCAGGTGTTCCATTTGAACAAGCATTTACAGCGACAATTATTGCCGCTGTTGTTGGAACATTATTTATGGCAATCTTTACAAATTTACCAATTGCAATCGCGCCGGGTATGGGACTTAACGCTTATTTCTCTTACTCTGTTGTAAAAGCGCATGAAGGAATGACATTCGCAATTGCATTCTCTGCTGTATTTGTGGCAGGTATGATTTTAATGTTGTTATCATTAACTTCTTTCCGTACAAAATTAATGGAAGCAATTCCTGAAAACTTAAAACACGCAATTACTGCTGGTATTGGCTTATTTATCGCCTTTATCGGTTTACGTATGACGGGCATCGTAACAAAACATCCATCTAACTTAGTTGGACTTGGAGATCTTCATTCGCCTCCAGTACTACTAGCGTTAGCTGGACTTGGGATCACACTTATTCTTATGTCCTTAAATGTAAACGGCGCATTATTCTTCGGAATGTTATTAACAGGAATTATCGCTTATTTCACAGGTCAGTTAACATTCCCAAACGGCATTACATCTATGCCTGGATTACCAGAAGGAATTATTGTTTCAAATCCAATTACTGCTGTTTCTGATGTAATTAACTACGGTTTATACGGCGT
Organism: Bacillus sp. 95MFCvi2.1; assembly: GCF_000374965.1. Taxonomy (NCBI): domain Bacteria; kingdom Bacillati; phylum Bacillota; class Bacilli; order Caryophanales; family Bacillaceae; genus Bacillus; species Bacillus sp. 95MFCvi2.1. The sequence continues at coordinate 120,591 of NZ_KB895702.1, forward strand.
TGTATTCTCCCTCTTCCTTGTTACATTATTCGATACAACTGGTACATTACTTGGTGTCGCACAGCAAGGTGGACTTATGAAAGATGGTAAACTTCCAAAATCGGGACGAGCTCTTCTATCTGATTCTTTCTCAGCAACAATCGGGGCTATGTTCGGAACAACACCATCAACAGCATATATTGAATCATCTGCGGGTGTTGCAGCTGGTGGACGTACTGGTTTAACAACAATTACAGTAGCTGCATTGTTTGCCGTCGCTGCATTCTTTGGTCCTCTAGTAGGTGCTGTTTCTGGTGTTTCAGCAATTACATCTCCATCATTAATTATTGTTGGTAGCTTAATGATGGGCGCTGTACGTCACATTGATTGGGATACATTCGACGAAGCATTCCCAGCATTCTTAGTAATCTTAAGCATGCCCCTTACATCAAGCATCGCAACAGGTATTGCACTTGGATTCATTTCATATCCACTTATGAAAATGGCAAAAGGACAATTCCGTGCTGTTCATCCACTTGTATATGTATTTGGTATTTTGTTTGCTTATCAATTAGTTTTCTTACCGCACTAATAAAAAAGCCTTTGCTCACAAATTCTGTGAGCAAAGGCTTTTTCTAATATTCCTTATTCATTTGCAATTCTTTACTATACTTTTGAATCAAAAATGAAGAAATAAACATTGCCGTATATCCCATACGTCTAAGTCCCTTATATACATTTTCCATATGTATCATTCCTCTATACACTTTTACCCAAATTACACCACAATTAGCTCTAAATAGATTTTATATTCAGTCTATTCTAAGAACAAAAACCCCTTAAAGAGGTTTTTCCATCCATTACCTTTGTAAAAACGCCTGTAAATCCGCAAATTGTCTTGCTGCATCTTTATAGCCTTGTTCATATAATTTTTGCAGCTTTTGTGGATCTTTTTCCATTCGATCCACTTGAAGTGGTACTTCTGGACGAATGACAAATAGATTTCCAGCTAACTCTTCTTTTTCAATATAATGAAGTGTCTCATTGTATACTTCATAACGAGAAAGCATCGTATTGACAAGATTAGGATATTTTTTATAAGCTTTTGCTGCAATCCATCCAAATTTTGATTTTTTCTTCGCATATCCATGGTTTCTCGTTAAAATAACAACCGATTTCTCATAACCATCTTGCTGTGCTTTACGAACTGGGATTGGATCCGAAATTCCACCATCCAATAATTGTTTACCACGGTAATTTACAACTGGTGCGATAAATGGCAATGAGCTAGAAGCTTGTAATAAAGTCAATGCATCTTCATTTGTTCCTTCTTTTTCAAAATACATTGGTTCACCAGTTTCACAATCTGTCGTTCCTACTAGAAAACGCTCTGCACTATTAAAATATGTGTCAAAATCAAATGGCACGTGCTGTTCTGGAATCTCACGAAAAATAAAGTCCATATCAAATAACTGACGTTTTTTCCATAAATTTTTGTAAGATAAATACCTCGGATGTGTTGCATAATCAATATTTACTGTTTTATTTCGATTTCTTTGTCTTGAAATATATGACGCCGCATGGCACGCTCCCGCTGAAACACCAATAACATATGGAAAATATAAATCCTGTTCCATAAAGTATTCTAGTATTCCACCCGTATATACACCGCGCATACCGCCGCCTTCTAATACTAAACCCGTATTTTCAAGCATTGTTTTCTCTCCTCTTTATATACATGACTCTTTAATTATTCATCTTGTTAAATATCTCTTTCTATTATATAAGAGTCTTCACGAAAACCATATTCAGAAGGCTTGGTGCGAACGAAAAAGTATTCTTCTACTTCTCTAAATGAGCTCCTACATCCTTTACAAACCTTTGAATCAATGATAATTCCTCTTCTGTATACTGATTTAAAAGTAACAACCACTTCTCTTCAGCTTGTTGATGCAATTTCTCATGCGCCATATAAATTTCATTTCCGTTGTCTGTTAAACGAAAAAATATTTCCTTTTGATTATCTAACATTTTCATCTTTTCAACAAATTGTTTATTAAACAATTTTGTACAAATTTTAGAAATTGCTCCCTTTGTCATTCCCATCTCTTCAGTAATAGCTGTTACATTCATTAATCCTTTTTTTCCTATGCATTGGATCACATGTAATTCTGATAAAGACATACCACTTACCCCTGTCTCACGAAGAAAACGCTCATCATTTCCTTTCATATGCTCTTCTTGTTTATGAAAAAGTGTACGAATATCCGAAAGTATTTCTATTTGCCTTACAGTACGGTCCAAGTCGAATCCCCTCCATGATACTTCATAAGTTTCCACAGAAACAATTTAATTATATACCATTTCAAAATAAAAATTAAATTCATTTTTATCTTTACAAGTAAGAAAATAATGTTAAAATTATTTTAGTTTCCAAGGAAACTAAAATAAGGAGGTTTTCTGATGAATCACTCATTATCTTCATCAAAATTAAAATCTATTTTGTATATCGTTTGTATTAGCGCTCTATTAGGTTCCTTTGCTCAAAACATTTACACGCCCCTCTTACCAATGATTCAGGATTCTTTTCACACCTCTCTTTATCTTGTGAATTTAACTGTCTCTATTTTTACTTTTGTTCTTGCAATTATGCAGCTTGTTTATGGACCATTAATTGATACAAAAGGACGCAAATATATTCTTCTTCCCAGTCTATTCATAGGTACAATCGGTGCAATTGGTTGTGCTTTTACAACAAACATTTATTTATTTCTTATTTTCAGAGCAATTCAAGCATCAGGGATAGCTGCGATACCTGTTGTAGCGGCTACTATTATTGGGGACTTATTCGAAGGAAAAGAACGAGGGAAAGCCATGAGTCTTTATCAAATGCTACTTTCCATTGCTCCTGCTGTAGGCCCTCTCATAGGCGGCTATCTTGGAAATATAAATGGTCACGTATCTATTTTTCTATTCTTATCTACGATTGGCATAGCCCTATTAATTGTAAATATTGCATGGCTACCAGAAACAAAACCGGTTATTCCTAAAAAAGCTACAACAACTACTAATTATTGGAGTATCTTAAAACACAGAACTGGTTCTGCTATTGCGATCATTGGATTTATGCAGTTCTGCATTTATTTTTGTTTTCTTGTTTTTTTACCAGCAATATTAGCCAATTTAGTTCATTTCAACACAAGTAAAATTGGGCTTATGTTTGTACCAATGTCTCTATGTATTATGCTAGGAAGTTATTGCTACAAGTTTTTACAAACATTACTTACAACAAAACAAGCTTTACTTCTCACCAGTTTTCTCAATATCACATGCGTTATTCTATTTGCTTTCACATATCATATAAATATCCCAATCCTTATCATTGCAACATCCCTATACGGTTTTAGCATGGGACTATCAATTCCAACCCATACAACTCTACTAACAGAAGAATTTGTAAGCGAACGAGCAACTGCCATTGGTATCTACAACTTTATCCGTTATATCGGAATGGGTACAGGACCAATCGTAGGCAGTTTTCTACTCTTTAATCAAAATTACTTTTGGATTTTCTTTGTAGAGGCAATTGTTTTTCTGATTGTGGTCTTATATTCTATGAAAAAGCTAACTTCTCATCCTGTAAGAAAAGCTAGAATTCAAAAAGCTAAATAAACATTTATGTATATTACAAACAAAAAAGAGAATGTCCGAAAACAGCTATTTTACTGCATTTGGACATTCCTTTTTTATACTCTCTGATCCGCCACAATATGAATATCAATATGCTTCGTCTGCCTCATAATTTCATTTACAATTGATCCTTTTCGAATTTCTTCCCATCTTGTTCTTGCTGATTGACCAAGTAAAATTTGGGTGACCTGTAATCGTTTTGCCACTTCAATAATGACATCAGCTGGCTTTCTTCCTTTCGCTTCTTCCAATACGAAAGTAGCATGAAATTGATTCGTTAACGCTTGCCACTCCTCAATTGTTTGCCTTTTGCTTGCCGATAATGATTCTATATTTTCTCTTTCAACATTTAATACATACAATTCAGCGTTTAATCGATCTGCCATACGCCAACCACGCCGTATTAATTTCTCTGCTGTTGAACTATATTGCACACAAACGAGAATTTTTTCTTTTACACCTATTGGTTCTGTCACTGACTGACTAATCTTCTCGTCCATATCGTCAGCAACTTCACGAAGTGATAACTCTCGTAAAGCTCCTAAATTATTAACCGTAAAAAAATTTTGTAAGCTTTGCTGAATTTTTTCTTCTTTATATATCTTTCCATCTGTCAATCGTTTCCTCAAAACTTCAGGGGTTACATCAACAAGTTGAATTTCATTTGCTTTTTGTAAAATAAAATCAGGAATACGCTCTCGTACTTTTACATTCGTGATTTGTTCCACAATATCATGAACGCTTTCTAAGTGTTGAATATTAAATGCTGATAATACTGATATCCCAGCGTCCAATAATTCTTCTACATCCATATAACGTTTTTTATGTTTTAATCCAGGTATATTACTATGTGCCAATTCATCCACAACAACTACTTGCGGTGCTCGCTTTATAATCCCCTCTACATCGAGCTCATAAAATACTTTTCCTTTATAGTTTATTTCTTTTAACGGTATTCTTTCTAAATCAGCAATTGCTTCTTCTGTTTCTTTTCTTCCATGCGTTTCAATTAAACCTATTACAATATCAATATTCTCTTTTTTCATTTCTTGCGCATCAAACAACATTTTATAACTTTTCCCTACTCCTGGAGCAGCACCTACATACAGCTTTAATTTCCCACGATTTTGCTGGCGTATATATTCTAAATATTCTTCCGGCGTTCGTCTTTGAAACGTCGGTTTATAGTCATCTGCATACATTACACGCACTCCTTCCCAGTAAACAACGCTACCTCAATCGATTGGATTGAGGTAGCAACAGTACTATTTCATTATTTTTTGTAATTCTAAATTTAATTTCAAAACGTTCACACGATCCTCTCCAAATAATCCTAATGTAGCACCTTCTGTTTGAGACTTAATCATTTGATTTAGTTTTTCTTTCGGGATATTCGTTAATTTTGAAATACGATCAACTTGTACGTAAGCTGCCTTTGGACTAATATCAGGATCTAATCCAGAACCTGAATTCGTCACTAAATCCATCGGTACTTCCGTAACTGAAACAGTCGGATTTTTATCCTTCCAATCCGCTACACTTTCTTCTACACGTTTTACTAAATCAGGATTAGATGGTGCATAGTTATTTGATCCTGACGCTTCTGCTTTATATTCTATACTAGAGACGCGTCCATGAAAATAACGTGGGTCTTTAAAGTTTTGGCCGATTAACTTTGAGCCAATTACTTCATTTTTTTCATTATATATAAGACTTCCATCCGCATTATCCTTCATCACTGCTTGCGCAATTCCAGTTACAAGCAGCGGGTATAAAAGCCCACAAAGAACAAGAAATGTAAAGGTAACACGAATGACCGGTGAAAGTATATTTTGTTTTTTAGCCATTTTCTTTTCCCCTCTTCCTTATATGAACAATCCTACAATTAGATCAATTACCTTAATCCCAATGAAAGGAACAATGACTCCTCCAAGTCCGTAAATTAATAGGTTTCGACCAAGCAATGCATTGGAACTCATCGGTTTATACGCAATCCCCTTCATTGCTAATGGAATGAGTAATGGAATGATAATCGCATTAAATATTAATGCTGATAAAATAGCTGAAAGTGGCGAAGTTAATTTCATTATGTTCAGTGCTTCCATTTGCGGAATTGCTAATGTAAACATGGCTGGAATAATCGCAAAATATTTTGCTATATCATTCGCGATACTGAACGTTGTTAACGCACCACGCGTCATTAACAGCTGTTTACCAATACCTACAACCTCAATAATTTTTGTTGGATTGGAATCTAGATCAATCATATTAGCTGCTTCTTTCGCAGCTGTTGTTCCACTATTCATCGCTAACCCAACATCCGCTTGTGCTAATGCTGGTGCGTCATTCGTACCATCACCAGTCATTGCCACAAGTTTTCCTTTATCTTGTTCTGCTTTAATAACTGCAATTTTATCTTCTGGCTTACATTCTGCAACAAATTCATCTACACCTGCTTCTTTCGCAATTGTTGCTGCTGTTAATGGGTTATCCCCTGTACACATGACCGTTTTGATTCCCATTTGGCGAAGTTGTTCAAAACGTTCACGCATACCAGGTTTTACAGTATCCTTTAAATAGATTAAGCCATAAATACGATCATCCACTGCAACTACAAGTGGTGTCCCACCTTCTTTTGAAATTAAATCTGCCTTTTGATTCACATCTTTTGGAATCGTACCACCTTGCGCGTGTACCCACTCAATAACAGCACCAACTGCACCTTTTCTTACTTTTGTACCATCAAGTAAGTCTACACCACTCATTCTTGTTTCTGCTTTAAACGGAACAAACTCTCCTTGCTCAGCAAGCTCACTGTTACATGATAAAGCTTTTGATTTTACATATTCAATTACAGAACGACCTTCTGGTGTTTCATCTAAAACTGATCCTAATGCAGCCCATTTTGCTAATTGTTCAATTGTTTCGTTTCCTACAGGAAGTAATGTATGTGCCATCCGGTTTCCAAAAGTAATAGTACCCGTTTTATCTAAAATAATTGTATTAATATCACCCGCAGCCTCTACAGCTTTACCTGACATTGCTAATACATTAAATTTCGTAACACGGTCCATTCCTGCAATCCCAATCGCGGATAATAATCCTCCAATTGTTGTTGGAATTAAACAAACAAGAAGTGCAACAAGTACGGCTGTATCAATCTTAAACCCTAAATAATTTGTAAAAATCGGTAGTGTTACAACTACAATTAAGAAAATAAGAGTTAAACTTGTCAGTACTGTATTCAGAGCAATCTCATTTGGTGTTTTTTGACGGGCAGCCCCTTCTACTAAAGAGATCATTTTATCTATAAATGACTCACCTGGATTGCTTGTAATCGAAATTGTAATCTCATCACTAACAACCATTGTACCGCCTGTTACCGAACAAAAATCACCACCTGCTTCTTTAATAACAGGAGCAGATTCACCTGTAATTGCTGATTCATCCACCGATGCCAAACCTTTAATGACTTCACCATCACTTGGAATCATTTCCCCTTGCTTTACAATTACAATGTCACCTTTTCTCAGCTCAGTCGCTGAAACTTGAACGATTTTCCCATTCTCTTTTATGACATTTGCAAATACATCTTTCTTCGATTGTTTCAAAGAATCTGCTTGCGCTTTCCCACGCCCTTCAGCTAATGCTTCTGCAAAATTCGCAAATAACACTGTAAATAATAGAATGAGAGAAACTGTTATATTAAACCAACCTGGTATACTACTAGATATATTAGGAAGAAACGATAAAATAAAAGTGATAATAAATCCAATTTCTACTACGAACATAATTGGATTTTTCACCATTACTTTTGGATTCAGTTTTGCAACTGATTGTTTCATCGCATGTGTAACAATATCACGATCCATTGTTTTCGCTTGTCTAACTTCACTTTCTACAGCATGTATTGACGATGGAATCGATTGATTTGCTTGTTTTTCTTTTACCACTACTGGTTTCATCATTTACCCTCCATTACTTCAATGTAAGAAATTCTGCAATTGGTCCTAGCACTAACATTGGGAAGAACGTTAATGCACCAACAATTACAATTGTTCCAATGAAAATGCCCCCAAATAAACTATTATCTGTGCGGAATGTTCCTACTGTTTCTGGCACTACCGTCTTCTCTTTCAATGAAGCTGCAACAGCTAACATCGTAATTAAACTGAAATAACGTCCTAAAAACATTACTAAACCAGTTGTAATATTCCAAAATGGTGTATTATCTCCTAGTCCCTCAAATCCAGATCCATTGTTGGCAGCAGAAGATGTATACTCATATACAACTTGCGTTAAACCATGAAAACCTGAATGAGAAATCGCATCCGTCCCTAAATGAGTTGAAAGGGCCAATGCTGAAAATCCTAAAATAAGCAATGGATGAAATAATATTGTTACCGCAATTAATTTCATTTCTTTTCCTTCAATTTTCTTACCTAAAAATTCTGGTGTCCGTCCAACCATTAATCCAGATATAAAGACTGCAATAATTGCGTACATAATGATATTGACAAAACCTGCTCCAACACCGCCAAACACTGTATTTAACATCATGTTTACAAGTGGTACCAATCCACCAATTGGTGTTAACGTATCATGCATTGTATCAACTGCACCTGTTTCGGCTGCTGTTGTTACTGTCGCATACAGTGAAGAAAAGACTGTTCCAAATCGTACTTCTTTTCCTTCTGTACTGCCTTGCACATGTTCCATACCCATTTGATTTAATACTGGATTCCCATGTAATTCAGATGAAACAATCGTTACAAACCCAATTAAAAATACCATAAATAGGGAAACAAAAAGGATACGCCCTTGTTTCTTATTGCCAACCATTCGTCCATACGTAAACGGTAAAGCTGTTGGCAGTAACATCATGAGCATCATTTGTAAGATGTTACTGATTTGTCCTGGATTCTCAAATGGATGTGTGGAGTTTGCTCCGAAGAATCCGCCACCATTGTTACCAAGTTCCTTAATTGAAACAAATGAAGCTACAGGACCACGTAAAATACTTTGTTTCACACCTTCAATTGTTTGTGCTGTAACTGCTCCGTCTAAAGTTTGCGGTACACCAAGCGCAACAAAAATCAGTGCTGCAACAAATGCAATGGGAAGAAAGACCCTTGTTAAAGCTCGAGTAAAATCAACGAAAAAGTTCCCCAGTTCCTTGCCTGCTAATCCTCTTATAAAAGCCATAACAAGTGCTAATGTCGTTGCCGGTGCAGCAAACATTAAAAATGTGATCCCAATTAATTGTGATAAATAAGATAATCCGTTTTCGCCGCTATAATGCTGTAAGTTTGTATCCGCCATAAAGCTGATTGCTGTATTAAAAGCAAGCGTTGGCTCCATCCCTTCAATATGAGCCGGATTTAATGGAAGCACGCCTTGTAAGCGAAAGATGAAGTATACAACAACGATCATGAAACCATTGAGTGCAACTAACGATAAAGCGTATTGTTTCCAACTCTGGTTATACGCTTTAACACCTGCAATTTTGAAAATAATCTTTTCAAAAGGCCCAAATACTTTTTCTAATCTGCTATTTCCTTGAAAGGCTTTCTCTAAATAAATACCCGTTGGCTTTGCGACAAGAATGAATAACAACATTGTGATTACAACTGCGACCCAAATCATAATAAATGCTTCCCCCTAGTTAAAACTTTTCTGGATTTAATAACGCATAAACTAAATACACCGTAATTGCTGCAACAATAACCGATAAGGCAATCATCATGATTGCTTCCCTTCTTTCACAACTTTATCTGACCAGCTCGCTAGCCCTATCATAGATGCTACCAATACAACACAGATTCCGATCATCACAACATCAAGCATTATAATCCCTCACTTCAAAATGTTAAATTTTACCATATACCCATCAAAAAAAGAACACTGAGGCTCTACTCAGTGTTCAAAAATGAACAACACAAAAGTAAACCTCCTCTCCAAACGCTTACGAGGTTAGCTGTCGGATTCGGGCCTAAAGAGTAGCCCTACTTTCGTAATGAAAGATTCACCCCAAGTGACAATGCACAAAATTGGTTCCCCCGCTCCATTTCTGGACTCAGCGATATCAGGTTGTTTTTGGAAATATTTATGAACAATTTATGAATGTAAATATACTCCTCTATATTTAACTTGTAAAGAGTAAAATTACCCAAAATAAGAAAGTATTTCATCATTTAAACGCTTACATTGATTAAGATTAATATTTTATCATCTGTTTCCTTGTCTTTTCTTTCTTTTTCATCAAAATCGATTTTTAATATGAAATAAAAAAAGAGAATGAATTTGAGTACCGTTTTAATAGTACCTTGAATTCATTCCCTTTTTGCATTATAAAAATGAACGCAAGTTTCTCCCACGAATGTAGACTCGTGTTAGTTCCACATGCAACATTTCATACGCAATAATATCCGTTTCTAAATACAAATTCTCTTCTGATGGCAATATCATATATGGTTTTGGAAACATAGAATCCATTGCTAATTCTTGAACTCGCTCTACTGATACTGCCCAACGATGCGCTATATCCTCGCGTAATAACACCTTCATCATCACTTCCCCCGCCCTATTCAAAAAATAAAAAAGAAATGTTATCACAATTTGTAAACACTACAAATGTAGCTCCAATTGTTTGATAGAGCCTTACTGGATATCTTTTATTTCTTGTGACAACTGTAATAGGTGCTTGAAAAGAAAATCGAATACGCTCGGTAAAAAAGCTAACTGTTGGAAGCTCATCTCCTAGCAGGATTACTTTTTTAATCCTCTTGCAAATATTAGTTAAATTCTGCTCACCATTGCAACAATAAGTTGATTCAAATCCACATGCTCGCACTTCAGCCGCTACATGTTCAGTTGCGGTAAAAATAATCATATCTTGTTGAAAAGGTACTAATTCTCGTAAACTGTTTACTTTTTCCTCTTCCCCTACACAAATGAGCGTTACCTCTTTTTCCCCATCCATGTACATCATCCTCCTTAGCATAAAAGAATTCAAATATAGATTGATATTCTCCTATACTAGTCAGACCGATGAAGTGATGTATCCATCCATGCACCATCCTCTCTCAAGACGCTTACGAAGTTAGCTGTCGGATTCGGACTTTGAGAGTAGCCCTACTTTCATCATGAAAGATTCACCCCTAGTGACCATGCACAATTTGGTTCCTCCGCTCCAAATGAATCAGACTCAGCGTTACAAAAAACAGATTCTGGCTGATATAATACTCCTAAATATGGAAAAAGTAAACAATAAAAAAAGCCAGTTATAAAACTGACTTCCCCATCAAAACTTGAATATTTATGCACGTGTTTCTTGACGTTTGCCCCGCATTAACAGGCAGTAAGATCCCCAAAAATGTAGCGAAAGCAAAAGCTACTAGATGGAGAATCAACTGCCTGTAGAAGCCCGATTGGTGAAGGCTAATAATCAGTGGGGGATGAAGCTCTCCACTGATTAAAGTTTCATTTTATATGCAAAATGGTTCGTTGGCCCATGACCACTTCCAATATTCAATTGCTGTTCAATTGCTATGCTAATAAACTTTTTCGCTTCTCGAACCGCTTCTTCGATTGGATACCCATTTGCAAGTCCTGCCGTTACAGCAGATGCAAATGTACAACCGCTACCATGCGTTTGTTTTGAATCAATTCTTTCACTTCTATACTCAATAAATTGTTCACCATCAAATAAGAAATCAATAACTTCATTTCCTTGATAATCCGCATGTCCACCTTTCATAAGAACGTACTTGGCTCCTAATCTATGCAACTCTTTTGCAGCTTCTTTACTATCTTGGATGTTATGAATCTCCATCCCTGTTAATACTTCTGCTTCCGGTACATTCGGAGTCACAACTGTTGCAATTGGCAATAAATGTTCTTTCAATGCTTGCACTGCTTCTTGCTGTAATAACGATGCACCACCTTTTGCAATCATAACAGGATCTAGTACAATATTATTCCAGCCAAACTTTTTAATATTTTCTGCAACGACCTTAATAATTTCACTACTAAATAGCATGCCAAGCTTAACAGCATCTGGTGTTAAATCAGCACCAATTGAATTTAATTGCTCCTGAACCCCTTCAAGTGTAACAGGATATACTCCTTGCACACCAAGTGTGTTTTGAGCTGTAATAGCTGTAATAGCTGTCATTCCATATACACCAAGCTCTTGAAATGTTTTTAAATCTGCTTGAATACCTGCACCACCGCCGCTATCTGATCCAGCAATTGTTAAAGCTTTATTCACTTTCATCTCACTCATCCTTTTCTATCCAAAATAGCGATGATAAATCGTTTTTGCTTCCACTATATCTTTTGTTCCATGCACAAGTACGCGTCCATCTTGAAAGGCAACTAGTCGCTTTCCTTCAACTGAAAATGATAATAAATAGGGATTTACCATTAAATCTGCTACGCGATCGCGCAGCAGCTCTTTATATCGTTTAAAATCTAATTGTTCTTTATAAGGAGGTCTAATTTGAACTGTATTTCTTCCACATAAAACTGCAGTTTTCGATGTATTCTCTTTACTTAAATATGGGTAGAGTGCTTCCCCACCACATGATGGACAATTCGGCTTTCGAAGCTTTTGCACATTCATACATGAATATTCGTTTTTCCATACATCAAACGACACAAGTCCATCACGAAGTGCTTCATAATCCTCTACTAAAATTTTAATCGTTTCCGTTACTTGATGAGAAACAACGAGAGATACAGCAGGTGAAATAATACCTGCTGTATCACATGTTGCTCCGCCAAGCGGAATAGATTGTAATAAACAAGATAAACATGGCGTTTTTCCTGGTAAAATCGTATAAGAAAGGCCGTAACTTCCTACACACGCCCCATAAACCCACGGAATTGAATGTTTTTGTGATATATCATTAACGATAAAACGTGTTTCAAAATTATCAGTCGCATCAATCATTACATCGACATTTGTAACAAGCTCTTCTAATTCCTCTGCTGTCACATCTTGAACATATGCTTCTACAATTACATTGCTATTAATCGCTTGCAAACGTCTTTGTGCTGCTACAGCCTTCGGAAGATTACTTTCTACATCCTCCTCACAATATAGCTGCTGACGTTGTAAATTGCTCCAATCAATATAATCGCGATCCACAATCGTCACATGGCCGACGCCAGCTCTTACAAGCATCTCCGCATTCGCGCTACCAAGTGCCCCAGCACCAATGATTAACACATGCTTTTCGCCTATTTTTTGCTGCCCTTTTTCACCAATTGGAGAAAATAACTCTTGGCGAGAATATCGATTATTCAACTACGCTCATTCCTTCTAACGGGCTACTTGCTGTCGCGCAACGCTTACGTGCAATACGTCCTGCTTCAAATCCTAAACGTCCTGCATGAATACCTAATTTCATTGCTTCTGCCATTTTAATAGGATCCTTCGCTCCAGATACAGCTGTATTTAATAGCACACCATCCGCTCCTAATTCCATCGCAAATGCTGCATCAGCTGGGCTACCAACACCTGCATCCACAATTACCGGTACTTTTGCTTGTTCAATAATAAAGCTTAAGTTTAATGGATTTACAATTCCAAGTCCTGAGCCAATTGGTGATGCACCAGGCATAATCGCATGAACACCAAGTTCCTGTAATTTACGTGCTAATACAACATCATCAGATGTATAAGGAAGAACAATAAATCCTTCTTCTAACAACATTTCAGAGGCTTTTAAAGTCTCCACTGGATCAGGTAATAACGTTCTGTCATCACCAATAACCTCTACTTTTACCATGTCACAAAGCCCTGAAGCTTTTGCTAATTTCGCAATACGAACTGCTTCTTCAGCATTTTTTGCCCCTGCTGTATTTGGGAGTAATGTATATTTTTTTACATCAATTTTTTCTAATAAATTGGGTTGGTCTGCATCAAATATATCCATACGACGTACTGCAAATGTTAAAATTTCTGCCTCTGATACTTCAATTGCTTTTCTTTGTACATCAAAATCAGAAAATTTCCCTGTTCCTAATAAAAGTCTAGAATGAAATGTAAATGGTCCAATGTTCAACATAATCAACCGCCTCCTACGAAAGTTACAATCTCAATTTGGTCTCCATCAAAAACAGATATATCTCGATGGTCTTCTTTTTGCAAAATATCTTGGTTACGTTCCACCACAACAATTTTTGTATCCAATCCTAAATGTGTAAGCAATTCTGCTACTGTCTTAACACTCCCAGGTACCTCTACTTGCTTACCATTAATTTTCAAATTCAAACTTCCATCCCCTTTCTATATAAACCTTTCTTGTTAGGTGGGAGAGAGCATCCGACCATGCATAGAAGCGGTCTGATCCTTTTCCTGCCCCATGCCAAGTAAAAACAAAGAAAAAAAACGAGTGTAGTTCAGCTTTTATTCTTTGTCACATTGACTTACATGTTAAAAAATCAAAATACATTTATATAAAGTGAAACTTTAATCAACATGTGTTCTCTTTATCCCCCATCAATCAGGCGTTTACTGCCAGTTCATGCAGGATAAATTGATTTAGAAACCAATGAATCTAGCAAATAATTCCCTTGCTTTCCTTCTATTAAATCTGCCATATATTGACCAGAAACGGGACTTAATAAAATACCGTTTCTGTAATGACCGGTACAAGCATATAATCCTTTTATTTCCTCGTGTGCCCCCATATAAGGAACCTCGTGATTAGATTGCGGGCGTAATCCCGCCCACGTACTTTCCCATTCAGCTTCTTTCAAAGCCGGCAAGATTGTATAAGCACGTTCTAATATCGAAGTAATACTTTCTGGTTGTACAGACTTAGTAAACGTGTGAGGCTTCATCGTTGCTCCAATTACATAGCGTCCACCACGTTTTGGCGCGATATAAAACCGCTCTTGGAAAATAGGAGATTGCAGCAATGGTTTACAGCTCTTTACGGCAACAACTTCTCCTTTTACAGGATATGTACCCCAATCACTATGAAAATGATGAAGTAGTTTTGTACTCCACGAACCACCAGCAATTACTACCTTTTCACATGTAATCATACCTTCATTCGTAACAATTCCTACTACTCGGTTGTCTTCTATTTTGATATCAAATACTTCTGTTTGTTCATATATATCAGCACCAGAAATGGCCGCAGAGTGTGCAAATGCCTTTGTAAGTTCCGGTGCAATAACATGACCATCTTTTGGATAATATACAGCTCCAATGATCGATGAAGAGAGGAATGGCTCTTTTTCATAAAGCTCATCTCCTGTCAGAAAATATGATTCTTCACCTGTTTTCTGTTGCCAGTCCATAATATCTAGTATTCTTGTCTTCTCATCTTCATTTTGGGCTATACGATATATACCTTTTTCTTCATATCCAATATCAATACCCGTTTTTTCACGTAAAGCTGCTGCAAGTTGTGGAAATATTGCACGGCTTTTTCTAGCAAGCTCAAATAGTGGATCGTACGCATCCCACTCCGCCTGTACACCAAGTAAACCTGCCGCTGCTTTAGAAGCTTCAGACGCAATCCTTTGTTTCTCAACAATTGCAACTTGGTATCCTCTTTCCGCTAGAAAATGTGCAACTGAACTCCCAATCACACCGCCGCCAATAATGGCTACATCATACTTCTTACTCATGATTTTTCGCCCACTTTCTTATTGTCTCCTTGTACAACCTTGCCTGCTTATACGGATTACTATCACTTACAATCCCAGACATAACAGCAATACCACTCACGCCAGCTCTAAGAACCTCTCCTATATTTTTAGGTGTTATCCCTCCAATAGCTGTAATCGGTATCGTTAATCGCCTTGCTATATCTGAAATCTCTTCCAACCCTCTTGCCGGAACATCTTTCTTACAACTCGTTGGAAATACATGACCATAAACAAGTGAATCTGCTCCATTTTTGAACGCTACTATCGCTTCTTCTAAAGAATGCACAGAATAACCAACATGCAAATAAGAAAACTTTTCCTTTACAGACCTGACATCAGCACTTCGATACCCCAATTGTACGCGAGAAATATTTAATAGAATTGCAATATCGATTCGATCATTAATCACAAGCTTAGATGCCGGAAAGCCTCCTTTTAGGAGACCTTCCACACCTTCATATAACTCTTTCGTACTTTTCTCTCGCTCACGAATATGCAAATAATCAATCTCACTCTCAATTTGCATCGCTACATTCGCTAACTCTTCGAATGCCATCTGGCCATTTGAGATAACGTGGAGCTCATCTTTCATATTCACTCGCCTACTTTAAAATATTTTCGAATAATTCATTGGCAGGAACACTCTCTTTTGTCATGCCTTTTTCTTTCAACCATTTATTTTGTTTTTCCCATGACTCTTTCGTATCTGATAAAAATGGCTCATCTTTCGTTTCCATTTTCTCTAACAAAATTTTCATACTTTCTTTTTCAACTTCTGGAACAAGTGGGAAATTTTCCTTTTCTTGATGATTTAATAAAATACCCAGTGCTTCGTCTGGATTCTTTTTCATAAATTCATATCCTTTTTTCGCACCTCGTAAAAAGGCTTGCAACGCTTCTTTATCTTTTTCCAACGTTTTATCACCTGTTACAAAAACAAGTTCATGATAATTTGGTACACCATAGTCAGCTGGGTTGAAGTACGCTGGTTCATGGCCTTCATGACGCATAACAGGAACTTCATGGTTAATATAAGCACCTGTGACAGCATCTACTTTTTTCGTAATTAATGCTGGTACTAAATCAAATCCAACATCTACTACTTTTACAGTATCAGGATTACCACCAGCTTCTTTTACCATCGTTTTTAAATACGCTTCACTTAAAGGTGTTCCGGAATAACCAACTGTCTTTCCTTCTAAATCTTTTGGTGAATTGATTCCCGCTGATTTTAATGATACGACGTGATTTAATGGTGAACGGACCACAGCTCCGATTGATTTCACTGGAATTTGTTCATTTGCTTTTGCAATGACAACGTCTGGTTGATAATATAAACCAACTGTTACTTTCCCCGCTGCCGCTAATGTTAATGGATCGGTTGGATTAGAAGGGAATTTAATATTCACCTTTACTCCTTCTTCTTTAAAGTATCCTTTTTCAATCGCTGCATAGATAAAACTATGCACCGCATTTGGATACCAGTCGAGCATAACTGTTACTTCTTTTTCAGCCTTTTTCTTTTCTGATGATGAATTGCTAGAACATCCTGCAATCATTGCAACTAATAATGTAAACACAAAGATGCGTTTGAATAATTTCATGAATGTTTCCTCCAACTAATGAATTTCTTTTCTAATATAGAAACAAATAATACAAATAAAATAGCTAGTAATGATAGAAGCACAATCGGTGCAAACACACCAGCTCCGTCTAACTGTGTCATCATTCGTTTACTAAAGTATCCTAAACCAGCTTGTGCACCAAGCCACTCACCAATTGCTGCTCCAATGACACTAAGTGGAACAGCAATTTTTAAAGCAGAGAAAAAGTACGGAAGTGCAGATGGCAACTTTAACTTTAGAAAAATATCTTTTTTCGTTGCACCATATGTCACTAAAAGCTCCTCCCATTCCTTTTTCGTGCTGCGCAATCCATCATACGTATTTACCGCAATGGGGAAAAAGGTAATCAAAACTGTCACAACGACTTTGCTCCAAATTGAATAGCCAAACCATAAAACAAATAATGGTGCTAAAGCAGTAATTGGAATCGTTTGTGAAGCAACTAGTAACGGATAAAAAGCTCTTTCTATCCATTTACTCGCATTCATAGACATCGCCAGTCCAACACCAAGTACAATAGAAATAACTACACCGATTAAGACTACATATAAGGTTGCTGGCAAATGAACTGTAAGTAATATGTCACGCAGTGCCCACATTTTAGCTAGAATTGCAGTAGGAGATGGCAAAATATACATCTCATCTACAATTCTAGCCCCCACTTCCCAAGCTATGAGCAGTATGCTACTTAAAATCAGTGCAGGTAGTAGCTCTGTCACACGTTTCATACGAGCACCTGCCTTTGCAGCATACCGAGTAACTCATCTTTTAGCCCTAGTATCTCAGGCTTATGCAAATCTTTTCTTGAGCGCTCCGTTCCAAGTGGTACAACACGCTCCGTTAAAGTTGTTATAGGCTGCTCTGTCACTATTAAAATCCGATTAGAAAGAAAAAGTGCTTCTTCTACATCGTGTGTAATAAATAAAATGGTTTTTTGCCACTGTTTCCATTGCTCAAACAACCATTCTTGCAACGTTGCTTTCGTTAATGCATCTAATGCGCTAAACGGCTCATCTAACAATAAAATGTCCCCGCCTGTTAATAAAGTTCGAATAAAGGACACTCGCTGCCGCATACCACCTGATAAATCTTTCGGATATTTGTTCTCGTATCCTTGTAAACCAAATTGTTCTAACAGGTCTTTTGCCTTTACATGTGCTTCTTTTTTCTTTATCCCCTGGCACTCTAACGGCAGTGCTGCATTTTCAATAATTGTTCTCCATGGCAGAAGCATATCTTTTTGTGGCATATATCCTACAGGATGACTCGAGGTTTCTGTAAGTTGAATCGTTCCAGCCGTCGGTTCTTCTAATCCTGTAATTAAACGAAACAATGTACTTTTGCCACAGCCACTCGGTCCAATGATGCTAACAAACTCTTTTTCTTGCACGAAAGCATCCAGACCCTTTATAATTGGCTTTTCATCATAATGAAAGGAAACATTATGAAACTGTAGTATGCTCTTGCTCCTCAAAACCCCACATCTCCTTACGATACGCCATATCCCAGAATAAATACTCAAAGCGGCTAGAATATAAGAAAACCTCTTCTAATTTGTCTAACTCTTGTTCAGACTTTCCTTCAGCTAGTTCATTTAATAAATCCATTAGCCAAATGCAAAGTTTTCCATACTCTTCTGAGCTATATCCTTGAATCCACTCCCCAAAGAACTCATGATCCCTTGCTCCTGGAATATCATTTAAACGCTTTCCAATTTCCCAGTAGCTCCACATACATGGAAGCAGAGCCGCAATTAACTCTGCAAGCGTACCATTTTGAGATACTGACATCATATAGTTTGTATACGCTAAATTTTTAGCAGATGGTTTTGCCTCTTCCATCTCTTGTACAGAAATACCAAGGCGTTTTGCATACTGTTTATGGATCGTCATTTCTCCATTTAAAATGCCGTCTATTTGTTCTGCAAATTTTGCCATAACTTGCGGATTAGTCGCTTTCACAACTCCAATTGCATATAATTTTGCATAATCTAGTAAATATAAATAATCTTGTATGATGTAATATTGGAATTTATCCTTTTCTAATGTACCGTCCCCCATCCCAGTTACAAATGGGTGATTATGACTTTTTTCCCAAACAGGCTGTACTGTCTCAAATAATCTCTCACAAAACTTCATTTATATTTCCCCTTCCTTTATATCAATTTATTCAAATAAAAAACCACTCCTCTATAAGAAGTGGTTACATCAAATAAAAATACATTTATTCGTTGCTCCACTTCCCTACGCTAGCATAATCTAGATCAGGTCTGTAAGGGTTAAGGATTATTCCTCTCTCAGCACATAAAGCACCCCTAGTGGTTTCTACTATAAAATTGTCAAATAAAAAAGCCCTGTTTCTTTACGTAAAGAAACAGGGACTTACTGTTAATGTCCGAATTGCTTCCCTACGCTAGCATAATCTAGATCAGGTAATAAAGGATCAAAGACTCTCGGCCTTACTCTCAGCTGGCAACACCAACTCTCCTAGCACAATATGAAATTACCATAGTCAGTATAACACTGTCATCCATCATCAGCAACTGTTTTAACTTATCCCAATCCTATTTACGAGCCATGAATCCAATACAAAGTAAGAATTCTTTACATCAAAGTTCTACTTATATAAAATATGAAAAATAAATATATATATCCATTTTGATTTTCCAACATATAAGTCGCGGCTATGAAGAATAAAAGGTGACCTGTACTCATTTTCTCTTTTTGTTTAACTTAGTACGGGGTAGGAAAAGGATCTAACCGCTTCTATGCATGGTCGGATGCTCTCTCCCTCCTAAAAAGAAAGCTTTTCTGTCAGTTTTTCAATTTAGATTTATATATCTATTCAGAAAATATCAATTATCTTTAATCCATATTATAATGATTATTAATCTGTTATTCTTTTAATATATTTCGATTCCATTAAAAAATTGTTATTTTTCTCATTTCATATTACAGTTATATGAATAATGCACAAAATATTATATCTTTATACTATAATAGGGAATGTATTAACACATCTATGGGGGGCTAATATTAGATGAAACAGAAAGCTACAGCTTTAACGGCAACTACTGTCGCAGTCGCATCTCTACTTCCATCCATAACTCAAGTAGATACACGTACTATAGCAGCTCAAGAATTGCCTACACAAGACACTCAATATATAAAACCGAATCTAAAAATATTATATTCGAATAATAAAATAAAAGCAAGGAATAATGCTAACTCCGTAAAAAATACAAATATTTCTACATCTACTAAACGGAAAAACAGTTATATTGTAAATGTTGGTGATCAAGTTCAGATTGGGGAATTGTTAGGACATATGGGAAATACAGGCCATTCATTTGGGCAGCATCTCCATTTTGAATTACATAATGGTGAATGGAATTTTGAAAAAACAAACGCAGTAAATCCACTGCAGTATTTAGTTCGGTAATATTATATGCCACGTAATATTGCCTTAATAATTGAGTATTTGGCTTTTCTCGGTTTAATTTGTTGTTTAGTAATTTACAATACTAACATTGTTTTTTTGAGTATCGTTATCTTATTTGTTACTATCGAATCTTTGATGGAAGCATTCAAAATCCGACTAAAGAAACACATTTCTCATATATATACTGCATTTGTTATTATCGGCGGTTTAATAACAAATATTATTTATAGTGGTTTTCACCTGGCTGCTATATTCCCTGTATTTTTTATAGGGGTACTACTCATTATTTCCCAATATATTTACATTCCTGATCACCGTAAGAAACAACAAGAAGCTTAGAATGGACGTATGTCTACTTCTCATTTACGACTAAATAAAAAAAGGTCTCACTTGAAGTGTGAGACCTTTTTTTATTTATACATTATAGAGAGTGAACAAGGGAAAGCACAAAACTTTTCTTTACCCACACGCATATCGTTCATAAATAAAACTTAAATTATATTTCTTCTCTAATCCCACTCGTTGTTCATCATCACACCAGTAAAATAAAATATCATGAATCGTTGCATAACGTTTATTCTTTAGAAATTGTTTGATAAATGACGGTAAACAATCATGTAATTGTATAAATATATAATTCCGCAAAAGTTCTTCCTTATGTTCAATTCCTTTACAAACATACATCAACTCTTCACAATAATATGCATGTTGCGGAACTTGAATCATTTCAAAAAATGGTACATATGATAATAGTTTTCCAATGAAATGCTCATATCGATTCATAAATTCAAACGACATGTGCTCCATCATTTCTTTCATTACATAAAGATAATCATCCACATGCGTGGTTTTTAATGGATTAAGGCGATCAGAAATTTGAGAAATTACAGCCCTTTGACATGCAACAACAGAACGACTTGGTCCATAATATGTTAAAAAATCCGTACACTTACGATATTTTTTTAATAAGTCATATATGTATAAGTCATAAACGTATGTATTGCAGTATATTGCTAAGTTCATCATCTCTTGATCTAATTGTTCTTTGGACAATAATTTTGCCTGTTTGCAAATATAAAAGAATGTAAGTTCCATTACTTCCTTATGAGATAATAGCTTCTCACATTT
Source organism: Bacillus sp. 95MFCvi2.1 (assembly GCF_000374965.1). Lineage (NCBI taxonomy): Bacteria > Bacillati > Bacillota > Bacilli > Caryophanales > Bacillaceae > Bacillus > Bacillus sp. 95MFCvi2.1. The sequence goes on from NZ_KB895702.1 coordinate 142,127, forward strand.
TTCAATACACTCTGTATTAAATTTAATTCTTTCCCATATCATTACATCATCATTTTCCAATTTACCAATTCGATATTTTACAATTAAGTAGTTCCAAGCCACAACTTGAGTTAAAATATCCCACGTTTCATATTCCATAGATGTATGTACAAATTCATCTAATCTTTGATTCACCATAAATGTATACGCTTCCTTATACCAACCGATTTTCTGGCATAAACGAACAATACGAATTAAAGTTGGTATTTCATCCTTATGGAACTGCGGTAAGTCCTGCACCTTATTCATTCCATATAAAATAAACGGAGCCAAGTTTTCTTGTTTATAAAATTCTTTTTCTTTCCAAGCTAAAATTGTCCGTTCTTTTCCTTCGCCTTTTGGATGATTTGGTACAAGTAAAGAAAATAAATCCGCAAAATTATTTGGTTCTACATAAACATCTGTAACCAAATTCCAATTTGGATTACTTTGTACATCCCTCATATCATTTCCCCTCCATTTCTATTTATATATAAAATCTTTGATAGCTTAGTAGATAAACATAATATTATAAATATTAATATATTCAAAATAAATTATAAAACTTATATTTATTATTATATCATTTTTAACATAACAAAAATTAGCAATAGGAATTTTTAACCAAAATTTCAAATGAAATTAGCATATATTATTCTTCATATATACTTAGTTAAGCATCTTTACACCTTATATACATCTATGCCTAACATTTTGGATACGTTTTAATAACAATATAATTTTGCTTGCAGTATTAATAAAGTGAAACTTCCATCAGTAGGGATTTTCTTCATCCACCACTGATGGAAAGTCCTCACCAATCGGGCTTTTACAGGCAGTTATCCCTCACCTATCTTCCTTGCTTCTCTCTGAACCTTGAGGTGGGGGGCTTACTGCCCGTTAATGCGGAATAAAACGTATCCAATCTTACCTATTCTCTAGCACCTAAATACACTGTATGTTGTAGCCTGAAAATAATCTGCATCTATTCGTTATTCTGTATGCTCGGAAATCTCACTTAAAGCAAATCCAGCTTGATCATCAGCTTTCTCTGCTATTGCTAAATCACCTAGCGCTAACATCCCAACAAGCTCTCCATTCTCAACTACAGGTAGTCTCCTGATTTGATGCTGTGCCATTAACTCTGTAGCATTTTCAATAGGGTCATCAGGAGATACGGAAACAATTTCTGTTGTCATGACATTTGTAATTTTATTAGACCCAGGATGTTTCTCAGCAATTCCACGAACAACTAAATCACGATCTGTGACAAGACCAACCACTTGATTATTCTCTACAATTGGAATCATCCCAATGGCCTCTTCTTTCATTTTCACAGCAGCTTCATATACATTATCTAGCGGTGTACATTGCACAATATCGGTACTCATAAATTCTCTAACTGTTGTCATGTAGCTCTATTCCCTCCTTTTTATACATACTATAGTTTTTCCAAAATCCCTCTATTTATTTCATAATAAATAGAGGGATTTTGGATTGACGATATCGTATATTAGAAAAGAACGTAACTTCACATTATATTTTTCATAAGAAAAAAAGAGCCAGCTAATTGCTGACTCTTTTTTATGACCCGTACGGGATTCGAACCCGTGTTACCGCCGTGAAAGGGCGGTGTCTTAACCGCTTGACCAACGGGCCATGGCTCCGCAGGTAGGACTCGAACCTACGACCGATCGGTTAACAGCCGATAGCTCTACCACTGAGCTACTGCGGAATATGGTGGGCCTAAATGGACTCGAACCATCGACCTCACGCTTATCAGGCGTGCGCTCTAACCAGCTGAGCTATAGGCCCATATTTCTTACAGGGGCAGTAGGAATCGAACCCACACTGGAGGTTTTGGAGACCTCTGTTCTACCTTTAAACTATGCCCCTAAGTGGTGCCGGCTAGAGGACTTGAACCCCCAACCTACTGATTACAAGTCAGTTGCTCTACCAATTGAGCTAAGCCGGCTTGTCAAAAAAAAAGATGGCTCGGGACGGAATCGAACCGCCGACACGAGGATTTTCAGTCCTCTGCTCTACCGACTGAGCTACCGAGCCTTTATATAAATGGCGGTCCCGACCGGGGTCGAACCGGCGATCTCCTGCGTGACAGGCAGGCATGTTAACCACTACACCACGGGACCATTTGGTTGCGGGGACAGGATTTGAACCTGCGACCTTCGGGTTATGAGCCCGACGAGCTACCGAACTGCTCCACCCCGCGAC
>NZ_KB895703.1:0-143447 GCF_000374965.1 Bacillus sp. 95MFCvi2.1
CTTCATACTTATATGTCTTACCTTCGGCATCATATGCCGCTAAGTCTGTAAATGCATATTTCCAACCTGTTGCTTCGCTTACTTCTTGCGTCGCAATCACTTTACCATTTTGTAGTAGGTCTACTTTGATCATTGCTGGACGATCTTTCGCATTGTCGTCTTTCCATGTCTTCGTTCCTTCTACTTTTGTTTGGCTTACTTTTGTATTCGTGATGTCATAACCTTTTACTTCGGATTGATATCCATCTACCGGTTGTTCTTTTACTTCATACTTATATGCTTTTCCTTCGGCGTCGTATACCGCTAGATCTTTGAATTCATACTTCCAACCTTTTTCCGCTGTTACTTCTTGTGTTGCGATTACTTGGTCGTTTTGTAGTAATTCTACTTTGATCGTCTTCGGACGATCTGGTGCGTTATCGTCTTTCCATGTTTTCGTTCCTTCTACCTTTGTTGTTTGTACCACTTTTGTATTCGTAATATCATAACCATTTACTTCTGTTTGATATCCATCTACCGGTTGTTCTTTTACTTCATACTTATACGCCTTACCTTCGGCATCATATGCCGCTAAATCTTTGAATTCATATTTCCAACCGCTTGCTTCTGTTACTTCTTGCGTTGCGATCACTTTATCATTTTGTAGTAAGTCGACTTTAATTGTTTTCGGACGATCTTTCGTATTATCGCCTTTCCATGTTTTTGTTCCTGCAATGGATGTAGTTTTCACTTTATTTGGAATTGGCAACTTAACTCCATTTACAACACCTGATTTAACTTCGAAACTTACTTTTGCTTGAGGATCGAAATCAACATAGTCTGGAGCTGAAACCTCTTGCACATAATATTTACCTGGTTGTAAATTAGGAATTTCGATTATACCTTGCCCATCTGTTGTATATACATCTCCAACTTGTTCACCCGACTCTTTATACAACTTAAATGAAACATTCGGTATGAATTTATCTTCATTCCCTTCAAGATACTTAACAATTTTTAGCGTTCCTTTTGAAGGCAAGTCACCTTCAGCACCACCGCCAGCTGTCATATTTTCGACTGGGTAACTACCCGATTCAGTAACTGGGTCTTTGTGCAGAACTTGGTAATCAATCGTATAATCATTCTTAAAAAACTCTTGCTTCTTTCCGGCTTCCGTTATAGTAGATGTATAACCAATCGAAAAGGAGGCAAGACGTGCTTTATCCTTATAAAGCACAACTTTAAATGATTTGTCACCAGTAAAGGTAATCGTTCCGTAACGTTGCTTTTCAAACTCTTGTAGAGTTAAAGATCGACGACCTATATAATCATCAATAATTATATAGAAACTATCCTTATTAAGTGTTTGACCTTCCTGTAAATTATCAGTCACAACAATATCGCGACTTAACTCTTCTTTATTTAAGTTTATATTCAAGAACCAACGTACTTCATTGTCCTTACCTGAGTTCATATCACCAGTTTTATAAAAAAACGGTGGCTTTCCAGGATCTGTACCACCACCACCGCTTGGGCCGGTAATTGTTACAGATTGCTTATCTACATTTGTACCGAAATTGGTTTCAATCTCTTTCTTTTGATCCGTTCCTACATTAGCGGCTTCCACGTAAAAGTTTAAATACCCTTTAATATTTTGATGTGTACTCACTCTATCATTAAATGTACATACCACAGTACCTGCAGTGACTTTACAAGTACCATAGTCATCTAATAGAAACTCTCTATCTAATCCTTTTAATTCTGGAGGCAGCGTTAATGTTAGTGTATCTCCAGGCTTCAGCCTAAGTCCATTTTTTTCACTGAAGTTTACAGTTACTTTAGTCCGTTCTGTGGTCTGTAGATTTGTTTTACCAATCTGAAAACTATCCACAAACCCTGCTGTATTTAACTCTTGTGCATTTGCTACTATACCTAAAAAACTCTGACCTATAGTAAACATAAAAATCATTATAATCGAAAAAATCGAAGTTATTCTTTTTAAATACATGCTTTATGTTATCCTCCCTATAAAATTAAATGTTGCTAGATTCTGGTACAAACATACTATGACAAAGATTCTATTATTCAATGTCATTAAGCTATTTTATTTAAATATGTTTGATAGCTATTATCATCTTTTTCTCTTTTTTCAACTCTTCTATTGTTTAGAAACTTGAAATTTGCTTTTTATATAGATTCATCTAATTTCTCCCACATGTCTAAACTGTTTTATTTCTGGTCTATATTGTTTACCAAAAATAGATAAGGGAAAGGACAAACTTTGATAAAGGAATTCCAATTACAAATACACATGAATGGCCATAGAACAACTTCAGAGTCAGGAGAAGACAATTCAACAAGCATTCACGATAAAACTCATGACAGTCATTCGTCTTATTATGCCGTAGAGTTTCCTAAATTTCTTCATATCTAGCGCAAACGATTGCTCCATACGCAAAAAATTTTAGTGTGAGCAAGTATAGACGAGCTACTTCACAGCAAATATGCATTTGGTCGACCCCCATAATTATCCTCATAAAGAATAACAAGAAGTACAGCGTATAATCGAATTTAGCACCCCAGCCGAAGAGAGTTATGGCTTTGAAACGTGCTAGGATACTCGTATTCTAAAGGATGTCATTGAAGATATGTCTTCGTTTTCTGTCATCATGAGTCGAAGTGAAATTAGCCATATGTTAAAACGTTTTATGTTTCGTTGCACAACTGAACTACACACCGAAACAATCAGACAAGAAATGTTCCAATATAAACGCTATATGATTAAAAATGCTCCGGACGAAGTATTTTACCTATGAAGATAAAAGTCATATTCTCCAAATCTGAATACAGTGGAACGAATTTGGGGGTAACTAAAAAAGAGTGTACTGGGCAACTAATTTCATGTGAATCGTGCAGAAATATGAAATTCAGCCTTTTCATTTTTGGAGTCTATAAATGAGTGTCGAGAAAAAGTAATTTGCCTAATGGATCTATGGCTATGTCGAAGAATTAAAATGAACTTATACATACATTTCACTTACTCGCTAAGAAGAGTTAGCTTTTCTAGGGCGACATTACATTTTAATATCGAGAGATTTATATATATAAGTGATGATAATATCAAAATCGAGAGATTTATATCCTTTCATTATTTTTATCAAATCATGAAAACTTTAGTTGGACTATATGTACTATTTTAGACATAAAATCCCTAGTTTTTTGACTAGGTTGGAAGTTTTCAAGATTAATTACTAATTGTGTAGATACTTGGTTAGATGAAGTGTTAGTTTAGTATTTGGCATAGTTGTAACAACATCATTTACAACAATCACACCATTTACTGGTAACATTTCATCTACTAATACTACATGTATAGCTTTTTGATAATTTTACCCCCGACAACCTATTATTCTAGAATTGTTCTAAAAAATCAATAGTTAATTGATGTTTTTCTATTTTCACTTCATCACCATAACATATATTTAGAGTAGAAAACTGAAACAGAAAAAGAGATAGCTTTGCTATCTCTTTTTCTGCCCAGCTTCCCCTCATCAAGCCGTACGTGAGGTTCTCCCCCATACGGCTTTTCGATGGTCTGCTTTCTTTGCCATCTAATCAGTCTATAGACTGATCAGATGTTTTTATATCAACCTGTATATCACTTTTAAACAAAAATAAGCATCTTTTCTTTTGCCTATTACATTTTCTCAGGTGCAGATACACCAACTAATGCTAATGCATTTTGAAGTGTAATGCGTACTGCACGCATTAAGTCGTAACGAGCTTTACTTAATTCTAAGTTATCTGGATTTAATACTTTTTCTGCATTGTAGAAGCTATGAAGCGCTGCTGCTAATTCAAACGCATAGTTTGTAATGCGGTGTGGCAGACGTTTTTGCGCTGCTTCTGCAACTGCTGCTGGGAATTCACCCAGTTTTTTCAGTAAGTCTACTTCTTTTTCAGAAGCAACAAGTTTGTAATTGATATCTCCACCTGCAGTTAATCCAAGTTCTTCACCTTGACGAAGGATACTGCATACACGTGCATGAGCATATTGTGCATAGTATACAGGGTTTTCGTTAGATTTTGATACCGCTAAATCCATATCAAAGTCTAAGTGAGAGTCACCGCTGCGCATTGCAAAGAAGTAACGCATTGCGTCCACGCCTACTTCTTCCATTAGCTCACGAAGTGTAACAGCTTTACCTGTACGCTTACTCATTTTTACTTTTTCACCGTTTTGGTATAGTTGTACCATTTGGATGATTTCTACTTCTAACGTATCTTTATCGTAACCAAGCGCTTGAATCGCTGCTTTCATACGAGGAATGTAACCGTGGTGGTCAGCGCCCCAAATGTTGATTAATTTATCAAATCCACGCTCTAATTTATCACGGTGATACGCGATATCTGGCGTTAAGTATGTGTAAGAACCATCATTTTTAATTAATACGCGGTTTTTATCATCACCATAAGTCATAGAACGGAACCAAGTTGCTCCGTCTTCTTCAAATATTTCATCGCGCTCTTTTAATACCGCAAGAGCTTGATCAATTTTTCCATTTTTGTATAGTGATGTTTCAGAGAACCATACGTCAAACTTAACACGGAAGCTTTCTAAGTCTTTTTGAAGTTTTGCTAATTCGTATTTCAAACCGTACTCACGGTAGAATTCATAGCTTTCTTTCTCATCAGCTTTTGCATAACGATCGCCAAACTCTTCAGCTAAGCGTTGTCCGATTCCGATGATATCCGCACCATGGTATCCATCTTCTGGCATTTCTTTTTCTAGCCCTAATGCTTGCATGTAACGAGCTTCGACAGAAAGCGCTAAATTATGAATTTGGTTACCAGCGTCATTAATGTAGTATTCACGAGATACATCGTATCCTGCTTTTGCTAATACGTTGCATAATGTGTCACCTACTGCCGCACCACGTGCATGTCCTAAGTGAAGGTCACCTGTTGGGTTTGCAGATACGAACTCAACTTGTACTTTTTCACCTTTACCAGTGTTTGTTTCACCATAATTCGTGCCAGCTGTAACAATTACCGGAATTAAGTCTGTTAAATAGCTATTATCCATATAGAAGTTAATAAAACCAGGACCAGCAATTTCAATCTTTTCAATAGAAGCTTTTGCTTTATCGAAGTTTGCAATTAATTCCTCTGCAATCATACGAGGAGCTTTTTTTGCTACGCGTGCAAGCTGCATCGCCATGTTTGTAGAGAAATCACCATGCGTTTTATCTTTTGGAGATTCTAATACAACGTTTGGAATTTGTTCTTCTGTTGCTAACTCTGCTTTTAATACGGCAGCTTTAATTTCTTCTTTAATCAATTCTTTTACTTGTTCTAAAGAGTTCATTATTTTGCCTCCTTCAAATTAATCGTAATTGTATATCGGCCCGCTTCTTGTTCACTTAGAAGCAATGCGTACGTTAAAAAGAGTTGTCCTTTTTTCTTCTCGTCCGACCATTTAAAAAGAACGTTATCAGTTTTCGTTTGCAATGCAAACGTACCAAGTTCACTCGTATACGTACCAGTTGTCCATTCACCTTTCGCATGCGTCTGACGCATAGAAACAGCACCTGAACGCATAATGAGAACTTGTTCACCTTGAATTTTAATGATTGTCTTTACTTCGCCTTGTTCGTTCGGCTCTTGAAACGTTACATATGTACCTTGACCTTTTACATAGTATTGACCATTTGCCTCAAAAGCAACGGTCTCCTTTCGTGCCCCTTCACGGATTTCTGTTACGAAATGAACGTGTACTGGCAAGCCTGCAAGTTGTTTCTCCACGTCTTGCACACCTTTCAATATGTTATAGATATTAAATAAACTTTATAATAAATCACTTTTCCTATCATATCAAAAAAAACCTATGTCTGTCTGCTGAAAAATCAGGAAAACCCTGTTTCGAAAAAACAATTTATAAAGATCTATCTCTTATGATAAAATGTCTTTTAAATCTAAATTTTCTTTCATTAAAAGGAGTGCTCCAAATGATACCACCAAAGTTAAAACAAGGTGATGAAATTCGAGTCATTTCACCTTCTTGTAGTTTAAGTATTGTCTCAAATTATAATCGTGAGCTTGCTATGAAACGAATAGCAGATATGGGATTTCGTGTTACATTTTCAAAAAACGCTGAAGAAATTGATCGTTTTGCTTCTTCTTCCGTTTCTTCTCGAGTTCAAGACCTCCATGAAGCTTTCGCAGACTCCAATGTAAAAGCAATCTTAACAACACTTGGAGGATATAATTCCAATGGGCTACTAAACCATATAAATTACGACTTAATTCGTAGCAATCCAAAAATTTTATGTGGTTATTCTGATATTACAGCTCTAGGCAATGCAATTTATGCAAAGACTGGTCTTATTACATATTCAGGTCCTCACTTTTCTTCTTTTGGAATGGAGACAGGGCTCGATTATACGATAGATTACTTTTTAAAATGCATGACTTCTGAAGAGCCAATAGAAATACAACCTGCTGAAACGTGGAGCGATGACTCTTGGTATATGGACCAAGAAAATCGCACTTTCTTCCAAAATGAAGGTTATATTTCCTTACATGAAGGTGAAATAGTTGGCGAAATTATTGGCGGTAATATGAGTACCTTTAATTTACTACAAGGCACAGCATATATGCCGAGCTTACAAGATAAAATATTATTTTTAGAAGAAGATGCTCTTACAGGAAAAGCTACAGTTAAGACTTTTGATCGTTACTTACACTCTCTCATCCAACAACCAGATTTTGAACATATAAAAGGCATTGTAATTGGAAGACTACAAAAAGGTTCTGAAGCTGTCATAGAAGATATTCAAGAAATGATTTATTCAAAACAAGAGCTTTCCCACATTCCTGTAATTGCAAATGCCAACTTTGGTCATACAACTCCAATCTTCACTTTCCCAATTGGCGGACGTGTAGAAATTGTTTCTACTCAAACAAACACATCGATTACAATTTTAAAACATTAAAAAAAGGAGCGAACAATTCGCTCCTTTTACACTTTCTGTAATTGTTTTAAGGCTTTTTCTGGAATTTCTTCTTTTGAAATTTCAGCCCAGCCTTTTCCTTGCATGCCCTTAGCATAAATTTTTATAAAAGCACCTGAATGTAGCTGACGATTCATGATCTTTTTAATCGTTTGTTGCTTTCCATCCTCTGTATACCCTTTGAATGTATACAAATATTCATCGTCTATTTTCTCACCCTTATTTATAACTGCGTAATAATCTTGTATTTCTTTATTTGAAAAGAAGTTATCGACAAAAGCCTCTACACCTTCTGTTTTTGATTGTAAATAATATGCCGTACCACCTAAAAGAATGGCAAAGACGACTAACACTTTTATTACCAATTTCATATATGGCCTCCTGTTTATTCTTATCAGTCACATATTTATATCTGTATTATACAGATAAGAGCATACTATATACTATTGAAATGTATTACACTTTCCTTACACTATTGTAAGGAAAGCGCTCGCAGTGTTTTCCCAATAAAAAAATTTTCCGTTTAAACAACTTTTGTATTATTATTGAATAATACAAATTTTTATAAACAAAATTAAAAAGGGGACATTTTTCAAATGGCTATCTTGCAAGGTTTAGCACTACTACTCGTTGTACTTTTTCTTTTTACACTGTTTAGCTTTCGTGCTCCTTACGGAATGAAAGCAATGGGGGCCCTGGCCAATGCTGCAATCGCAAGCTTTCTTATTGAAGCATTTCATCGATATATCGGCGGCGAAATGTTTCATAACAACTTTTTACAATCGGTTGGACAAGCTTCCGGTAGTATGAGCGGTGTCGCGGCTGCTATTTTAGTAGCACTCGCAATTGGTGTATCTCCTGTATATGCTGTTTTAATCGGTATCGCCACTAGTGGATTTGGTATTTTACCAGGATTTTTTGCTGGATATGTATGCGCCTTTGTCGTTAAATTTCTAGAAAAGAAATTGCCAGCTGGTGTAGAATTTCTTGCCATTTTATTCGTTGCAGCACCACTTTCTCGCGGAATGGCTATGCTTATGGACCCCGTTGTAAATGCTACACTTGGAAAAATCGGCTCTATTATTTCAATCGCAACCACAGAAAGCCCAATTATTATGGGAATTATGCTTGGTGGACTCATAACAGTTATTTCTACATCTCCATTAAGCTCCATGGCGCTAACTGCTATGCTTGGATTAACAGGTTTACCAATGGCTATTGGTAGTCTTGCAGTAGCAGCCTCTGCTCCAATGAATTTTATTTTCTTTAAACGTTTAAAGATCTGTTCAAAGAAAGATACAATTGCTGTAGCAATTGAACCATTAACACAAGCCGATGTCGTAGCAGCAAATCCCATTCCAATCTATACGACAAACTTCGTGGGTGGTGCACTTGCTGGTATTATTACATCCTTATTCCAACTTGTGAACAATGCCCCCGGTACAGCATCACCAATTCCAGGACTCCTTGTTCTCTTTGGGTTCAACGATGTAATGAAAGTAGCCATTGCAGCTATATTATGTGGAATCGTGACCACAATTATTGGTTATATCGGAACAATTATTTTCCGTAAGTATCCAATTCGTTCCGCTGATGAAATTCGCAGAATCGCTTCGGAAGAAAAAGTTGCATAAGAAAAAGGAGCTAGTTCCATCAGGTTGGACTAGCTCCTTTTTTCTTATACGTTTTGTAAACGGATGTCGAATTTTGCAGAAGCGTCGATATATGGATGCTGCGAGCCGGCTTCCGCTTTTACTTTATCCAGCTACAGTGGCTAGAATGCTCGGTGGCTTCGCTTCTTCCTACAAGGCAAAAATACCTCTACGTCAGAAGCTCCATCCCCTCCCATTCTGAACGAGCCGCTTCCGCTTTTACTTCATCCAGCTGCGCCAGCTAGAATCTCTGGCCATTTCACACTCTCGGTCGAGTGCTCCAATGACCTGCGATTCTGAGCAAACTGCCTCCGCTTTTACTTCACCCAACCAAGAAGCATTTCCCGCACGAATTTGCTTGCTGCGATTGGTGTTTGATCACTATGATCATAGACTGGAGCTACTTCTACTAAGTCTGCTCCAACTACTTTTATATTTGAATTTGCAATTGCTACGATGGAATCTAATAATTCTTTAGATGTGATACCACCAGCTTCTAGTGTTCCTGTTCCAGGAGCATGTGCTGGATCTAACACGTCAATGTCAATTGTGACATAAACTGGGCGTCCTGCAAGCTTTGGTAATACTTCTTTCAACGGTTCTAATACGTCAAATTTGTATAGGTTCATGCCCACTTCTTTTGCCCATTCGAATTCTTCTTTCATTCCAGAACGAATTCCGAAAGAATATACGTTTTCCGGACCAATTAAATCGCACACTTTACGGATGGGTGTAGAGTGAGATAAAGGCTCCCCTTCATATGACTCACGCAAATCAGTATGAGCATCCATATGAATGATTGCTAAATCCGGATATTTTTTTGCCATTGCCTTAAAAATTGGCCAAGACACTAGGTGCTCACCGCCAAGACCTAGTGGAAACTTACCGGCATCTAATAGTTTTGTTACATATTCTTCAATCATGTCTATACTGCGTTGTGGATTTCCGAATGGTAGCGGAATATCACCAGCATCAAAATATTTTACATCTTCTAGTTCACGATCTAAATATGGACTGTACTCTTCTAGTCCAATCGATACTTCACGAATACGTGCAGGACCAAAACGAGAGCCTGGACGGTAACTTACTGTCCAATCCATTGGCATCCCATAAATTACTGCCTCTGCATCTTCAAAACTTGGATGACTTTTAATAAATACTTTACCTGAATAAGCTTCATCAAAACGCATATTCTTTTCCTCCTTATGTGGAACTTAAGGTATCCCAACCTTTCATTATTTCTCAAATTTGGAGTGCTACACTCCTCTTTCTCGATTTACCTCAATCTTCTTTTAGCGATAGAAGATTATTTTATTATAATAGCGTCAGCAGCTAGCATGTCCGTTCTATCGCACACCTTGAATGAGCTGCTTCCGCTTTTCTTTTGTCCAGCTACAGCGGCTAGAACGCTCAGTGGCTTCGCTTCTTCCTACGAGGGCAAAAGACGCCTCTACGTCTGAAGCACCATCCCCCTCCCATTCTGAACGAGCCGCTTCCGCTTTTAATTATTATTTAATTAAGTCTCCAACAAACTTCGGTAATACGAATGCTGCTTTATGCAGTTCTTTTGTGTAATATTTCGTTTCGATTTCGTGGAAACGCTCTTCGCTTACTTCTAATGGGTCATATTCTTTAGATCCAATTGTAAATGTCCACATTCCACTTGGGTATGTTGGGATATTCGCTGTGTATAAACGTGTAATTGGGAAGATTTCTTTTACGTCTTTAAACACAGTTGAAATTAATTCTGGTGTAAACCAAGGGTTATCCGTTTGAGCAACGAAAATCCCATCTGCTTTTAACGCTTTTGAAATTCCAGCGTAGAATCCTTTTGTAAATAAGTTTACTGCTGGGCCTACTGGCTCTGTAGAGTCAACCATAATTACATCGTACTCATTTTCGCTTTCTGCGATGTGTAGGAAACCGTCTCCTACTTTTACTTCAACACGCTCGTTATCTAACGCACCTGCAATTGATGGTAAGTACTGTTTAGAGTACTCGATTACTTTACCGTCAATTTCAACAAGTGTTGCTTTCTTTACGCTTGGGTGCTTTAATACTTCACGGATTACACCACCATCACCACCGCCAACAACTAATACGTTCTCAGGGTTTGGATGTGTAAATAAAGGTACGTGTGCCACCATTTCGTGATACACAAACTCGTCCTTCTCTGTTGTCATAACCATGCCATCTAAAATAAGCATGTTTCCGAACTCTTCTGTCTCAACCATATCAAGCTTTTGAAATTCTGTTTGCTCCGTATGTAATGTGCGGTTAATACGCGCCGTAATTCCAAAATGTTTTGTTTGTTTTTCAGTGAACCATAGTTCCATCGTACAATCACGCCTTTCATTGCAAATTTATAATAGGGACATCATTAATGTCCCCTAACAAAAATAAAACAAAACATACAAAATGTATAGTTAAAAGTACAAAAATACCGAAAATATATTTTGGTAAAAGTATTTTTATTCATATATTATTTAAACACTATATTTAACAACAAAGAAAACCCTTTCTTAAGAAAGGGTTTCTGATTCTAATTTAGAACCTTCTCGAACAGGAATCAAAATCATAACACAACCAACTAATACAACAATTCCCCCAACTAAAAATGGACTTTGCGGTGAAATCGCATGGCCGATAATTCCTGATAAAATTGGTGCAATTGCCCCGCCAAGCCAACGAACGAAATTGTATACACCAGACGTAATAGATCTTTCATAAGGTGAAATATCCATGACATAGCTTGTATATAAAGCGTTATTTAGTCCCGATGCTAATCCAGATAAGACGATAAGAACAATTTGTAACCACATAACTTTAACAAAAAATAATGCGATTAGCAGAATTGCAAATACAAGTAAGCTAAATCGTAACAATGCTTTCGGTTCATATTTCCCTTCTAATTTATGCGCTAATATTGCAGATCCATATGCTAAAGCAAGTCCCCAACCGCAAAATACGAAACCTAACTGAATTGCCGATAAATGCATAATAAGTGGTGAATATGCTAATACAACGAAAAATCCGTAATAATATAACATACCTGAAATTGCACCTTGCATAAACGGTTTATACTTAATAAGATTAAGTAATTCCCCCACTCCAGCTGCTTTTCGCTGTACTTTTCGCTCCGGCTCTTTTACAAAAAAGAAAACAAGAATAAATGCTAATAAAATTAAAAGACTTGTCGCAAAAAATGGGTAACGCCAAGAATGTCCACCTAGTAGTCCTCCTAATAATGGTCCACCGGCCATCCCTAAACCAATCGCAGCTTCATATAAACCAACCGCTTCATGTACTTCTTTACTAAGAGCAATTAATAATGTCATCGCTGTTGCGAAAAACATCGCATTACCTAGCCCCCAGCCAGCACGGAAAAGAGATAACTGGGCAATCGTTTGTGATATACCACATATAAAAGCAAATACAGTTACAATTGATAAACCAATTGTCATCATTCTCTTATCACCAAACCGTGCTGCGAATAAACCAGCCGGTAGCATCATAATTGCCATCGTTAAAATATAAGCTGTAAATAACATCTCCACTTGCCAATGCGTTGCCCCTATCTTCTCAGCGATAATCGGCAAAATAGGATCGACTACTCCGATGCCTGAAAAGGCAAGAAACGTAGCCAGTACTGTAATCAATCTCCCCAACTTTTGTTTGCTCTCCATATTCATTACTCTCCTTTTGTGTCCTCCAAGAATTTACGTGCACGCCCTAAACTATTCTCTAATTCTGCTTTCACGCGCTCCATTTGTTTCATTTTTGTATCTAGCGTTTGCACTTGGTTCTCAAGCATATCCTTAATTTCTTGAATCACTTCACGGTCACGTGGATTGTCACTATTTCGTCTTTGTTCCATGCGTTCTTTTAATGATAAGAAATGCTGCATTTCTTGAAGTGTGATTCCTAATACTTCTTTCGCTTCTACAATCTTTTTAATACGTACAATATCTTCATCTGTATAAAGACGAATATTCCCTTCGCTACGCTCCGGCGGATAAATTAAACCAATTTCCTCATAATAACGAAGTGTACGTTTTGTTAATCCAACTTGCTTCGTTACCTCATCAATCTTATACATGTTTATTCCTCCCCTCATCACATTATTACATTTTACGTTAACGTTAACTTTTATGCAAGTGTTATACTTCTGTAAATGTTTGGCATATAGATTGTATTTTTCTCGTCGCAGTTTCATAATGGAAGAAATGAACTCATAAGGAGATTTTCAGATGAAAAAACCACTTATTTTTGCCCATCGCGGAGTTAAAGGAACACATCCGGAGAATACAATGATTGCTTTCCAAGAAGCAGAGCGTGTTGGTGCCCATGGCATTGAACTTGATGTTCACCTTTCGAAAGATGGTGAGATTGTTGTGATTCACGATGAAACTGTTGATCGCACAACAAGTGGAATTGGACTTGTTTCTGAAAAAACAGTAGTGGAATTACAGTCTCTTGATGCCGGTAGCCATAAAAGCCCTTCTTTTCATGAAGCAAAGATTCCAACCTTACGCGAAGTATTCATTTGGCTCTCTACGACAAATTTACAACTTAATATTGAATTAAAAACAGACGTAATCCACTATCCAGGTATCGAAGAAAAGGTTGTCGACCTCGTTCGTGAATATCATCTTTCAAACCAAATTATATTCTCATCTTTTAACCATGATTCCGTTTCCCTACTCGCGGAAATTGCACCTGAAATTCCAAGAGCTATTTTATACGATGAACCACTCAGTGATCCAATTGCTGCAGCCAAGAAAAGGGAGGCGTCCGGATTACACCCAAATTTTCAGTTACTAACAAAAGAATTTGTGCAAACTGCACAGCAGCAAGGCTATGTTTTCCGTCCCTATACAATCAATGAAAATAAAGACTTACAAACAATGATCGATTACGGTGTAGATGTAATTATTACGGATTGGCCAATGCGCGCTTTTGAGCTTCTTTCTTAATTGAAAGGGCTCTTTTTCATTTTGTGTTTAAAATACGAAAAAACCCTCAATACTAATAAAAGTATACGATGAGGGGATGAAAAAGATGGATCAAACTGTGAATCCAAAACTGAAAAAATATAAACGTCTTTTCTTCACCGCACTTTTTTCATGCATTCTTTTTTTCGTTTTTTCGTTTTTTATCATCATCATAGTAGCAAAGATTATGGGGCCGCCTCCCATCGCTGTCCCGCAAACGAGCACCTTTTATGCCAATGATGATACTGTAATAGGACAAAGCAACGGGATGCAAAAGCGCTATAACGTATCTCTCGACCAAATCTCTCCTTATGTGAGAGAAGCGACACTCTCTATTGAAGACCAACGATTCTATGATCACCATGGCTTCGATATAAAAAGAATTGCTGGTGCAATCATTGCAGATATAAAAGCAATGGCAAAGGTCCAAGGTGCTAGTACGATTACGCAGCAATATGCCCGCAATCTATATTTAGATCATGATAAAACTTGGAAACGAAAAGCGTTAGAAGCAATATATACCATTCGTCTTGAGGTTAATTACAGCAAGAATCATATTTTAGAAGGATATTTAAATACGATTTATTACGGACACGGCGCTTATGGTATTGAAGCCGCTTCCCGTCTTTACTTTAATAAATCTGCTAGTGACTTGACATTAGCAGAGGCTAGTATGTTAGCTGGTATCCCAAAAGGCCCTAGCGTATATTCTCCCTATTTAAAGGAGGAACGAGCAAAAACAAGACAATCAATCATTTTAGATGAAATGGTAGAGCAGGGCTATATTACGAAAGGGCAATCTTCCTCTGCCAAAAAGGAAAAGCTTACATTTGCTTCATTAGAAACAAAAGAAGTCGCAGAAATAGCACCTTATTTCCAACACGCTGTACACTCCTCTCTCCTGCATGATATTGGACTCGATGAACAAACATTACAGCGCGGTGGATTCCATATTTACACAACACTAGACCCAAAACTACAAACAATAGCCGAGCAATCTGTAAAAGATACGATTCCAGAAACAACTAATATACAAACGGCTCTTGTCTCAATGAATCCGAAAACAGGAGAAGTAGCAGCTCTTATTGGTGGAAAAGATTATAAAGAAAGTCAATTTAACCGAGCGATTCAGGCATCTCGCCAACCAGGATCCACCTTTAAACCTTTTTTATATTATGCTGCACTCGAAAAAGGATTTACACCAGCGACTCGCTTAAAAAGCGAATATACAGTATTTACATTAGGAGACGGTGTTTCTAAATATAAACCGAAAAATTATAAAGACTACTATGCCGATGATTTTGTGACGATGGCGCAAGCCCTTGCTGTATCAGATAACGTATATGCCGTGAAAACACATTTATTTTTAGGAGAGGACTCTTTAGCAAAAACCGCTAAACAATTTGGGATTATAAGTTCATTAAAAGATGTACCATCCCTTGCCCTTGGTACGTCTCCTGTAAAACCAATTGAAATGGTAGGTGCGTACAGTATGTTTGCCAATGGGGGAAAACAAGTAAAACCAACCTTTATTCGCCGCGTTGTCGATCATGAAGGGAATATTTTATATGATGCACATTTAGAAAGTAAACAAGTGCTCGATAAAAATAATACGTTTGTAATGGAAGAAATGATGACAGGAATGTTCAATAAAAAACTAAGTGGGTATGCTTCTGTTACAGGACAATCCCTGCTTCCAAAACTATCACGTACGTATGCAGGAAAATCTGGTTCCACAGAAACAGATAGCTGGATGATCGGCTTCACTCCGCAAATAGTAACAGGTGTATGGGTCGGATACGATCAGCCAAAATCCATCACAAACCCAGCAGAACAAGGCTACGCAAAAAAAATATGGGCCGATACGATGGAAAAAGGACTAGAGGGTCAGCCTAAAAAGGAATTCAAGCAACCAAGTGATATTATTGCTGTAAATATCAATCCTGAAAATGGAAAAATCGCAACGAAAGGCTGTCCAGTTTCCGTGAAAATGTATTTTGCAAAAGGAACAGAACCGACTGAATACTGCATGGATCATATTGATGATAAAGAAGAATTCGAGAAGGCTAGCAAAGAGAAGAAAAAAGAGAGCTGGTGGAAAAAATACTTTCCATGGTAAATACTTATCTTATTTGTAGCATCAATATATCGGTGCTTCGACACAACATATCGACGTTCCGACAATATACGACATAAAGAGAAATACTACCATACCCCAAAAATACCAAAGGCTACCAGAATTTCTCCCGGTAGCCTTAAAATTATTCTCCTAATAATGCATGACGCAATTCTTCACTAGACTCGTTCCAAATTGCTTCATTATGCTCTTTTAAGAATGTACCAAGCACCTTCTTAGATGGTTCATCCATATGGTCAACCATGATGTAACGTTTTAATGATTTATCCATTTTGTTTACATGCTCTGGAAGTGATTTATAACCACGGCGAATTTCACGATCAACTGTCATCTCACAAGCTGTTACACCTGCATAGTAAGCACCTTTTGCCGTTCTCTCAATTGTTACCCACACAAGCCAATACGGTTTTCCATTTGGAACTTCATCTTTATTTGTTAAAAACTTAATCCCTTTTTCCACAGTACTACGCGCATGCATCGCACCAATATCAACAAATGCAGTTTGCTCTAATACATCTACAAAAACAGGTGAAATATTTTCTAAACTTAACGCCCCAACACCAAAGCCACCATGCCCATCTGTTGAATCATTCTTCACAATATTAAAACCGATTTTTTTCTTTTTCTCTGTCATATGTAAACTCCTCCTCACTCATGTATTACATTAGCCCAAATATAGGTGCAATAATACTTTGTAAAAATCCTAGTACGTGCGGGATTACTACACTGAAAATTGGTTGAATTGTATAACGGTCAAGCGGTGTAATAACAAGAATCAATAAAGCAATTGCTCCATATTTCTCATATTGCGTCATTTTCGCACGAACATTTGCCGGTGCTAAGTCTTCAATTACACGATATCCATCCAGCGGTGGAATCGGTAATAAGTTAAAAACAAATAAAACGATATTCAGAACAATAAAAATTTGGAAGAATTGACCTAATGTATCCGCCACCGCAAATGGGATGGCATCTAGTACTCCAAACCTTAACAAACTGTACCAAATGATTAAACCGATAGCACTTAAGATTAGGTTACTAATCGGTCCTGCAATAGAAACTAGTACACCAGCAAGACGTGGTCTTTTAAAGTTATAAGGGTTAACAGGTACCGGACGTGCCCAACCGAACCCAAGAATTAATACTGCAATCATTCCGATCGGGTCTAAATGAGACATTGGTGATAAAGTTAAACGCCCCTGCCTTTTCGCTGTATCATCACCAAACTTATATGCAACATATGCATGTGCAAATTCATGCATAGACAACGCGATAATAATAGCCATTGCTACCAGTGGAATTTGGTGCAGTGGATATCTAAATAACTGATCCATACTTCATCTCCTCTTCATTATGTCAAAAAAAGAAAATATTTGTTTTTCCAATTGTTCTTCCTTAGAATCCGTTATAATAAGATTGTAACTTACATAAAAGGAGCGATTGTACATGCCATACGTAACAGTGAAAATGCTAGAAGGACGCACAGAAGAACAAAAGAAAGCTCTTGCTGAGAAAGTAACAACAGCAGTAAGCGAAACAACTGGTGCTCCAGAAGAAAACATCGTTGTTTTCATCGAAGAAATGTCTAAAAATCATTATGCAGTTGGCGGAAAACGCTTAAGCGACAAATAATTTCAGTTTTCTTTACTAAGAAGCAGTCCTATGACTGCTTCTTATTTCTTTCCTTCTAATAACTCAATAATTTTCTCTTTATATTTTCCTTTTCTTCCATCTTCATAGATTAAATCATGCGGATAGAAAAGTTTTTGATCCCTTCTCTTCTTACCAGTAATCGCTTCTACAATATCAGATTCACGCGAAAGCTCTCTGAGATCTCCATTTGGCATAAGAAGCAAGATTGGAAGCCGCTCTTCTTCTTCTCCGGCACGGTAAAAGTCATATGGTAAGTCCGATGTTGAATCAACAACTAAATAGTACTCTGGATCGAGTCCAATCTTTTTAAATAAACTACTTAATTCCATCCAATTATCTAAACCATGATTCTCTGTAAACTCTACATATTTAAAGAGATTTCGGTTCATAAAACGGCGACATAAATCACTTAGAATTTGGTCATCTTCATCTTGCCATACCTGGAAATAATAATACATTACATTCTCGTCTAGCTTTAAATAATCCTCTACTGTTACCTCTTCTTCAAATAAAGAATAGAAATGAACAGGATGATACTTAAATGTATAATACTGCTCATGCAATGTTTTCGCACGGTGTAAAATCTTTGTTAAAATAACTTCTGCACTGCGCGTTACCGGATGGAAATACACTTGCCAGTACATTTGATAGCGACTCATAATATAATGCTCAACAGCGTGCATACCGCTATTTTTAATTACTACTTGATTTCCGTATGGGCGCATGACACGCAATATACGTTCCATATCAAAATTCCCGTACTTCACACCAGTAAAATAGGCATCTCTTAATAAATAATCCATACGATCTGCATCAATTTGACTAGAAATCATACTAATTGCTAATTTATTATCAGACGTTTTCGCAATAACATCTGCTACTTTTTGTGCAAACTCTCGGTCTACGCGGCCGAGTACATCATTGATTTCCGTATCACCAACAATAATTTTTTGTGTGAACTTCTCATGATCTAATGAAAAAACTTTTTCAAAGGAGTGTGAGAACGGACCATGTCCAACATCATGCAAGAGCGCTGCACATAAGCATAATAATCTATCTTCTGCATTCCAATTTGGTCTGCCATCAAACACATCATCAATCATACGACGAATAATCTCATATACACCTAATGAATGAGTAAAGCGACTATGTTCCGCACCATGAAATGTAAAAAATGTCGTTCCAAGCTGCTTAATACGGCGCAAACGTTGAAATTCCTTCGTTCCGATTAAATCCCAAATTACGCGATCACGCACGTGTACATATTTATGTACTGGGTCTTTAAACACTTTTGTTTCGCTGAGTTTGTCGTTTAAATATACCATATCGACACCCTCCTTCCTTACTACATTCTTATCTTTATTATAAACGAAAGACTATAGAAATGCATAAAATTCCCCTATATACAGAAAATCACCTTCGCCAAAACGAAAGTGATTTTCTGTATATATTATTTTCCTAAAACAAACTCAGCAATTTCGTCTAAGATCATTTCTTTACCAAGTGGGAAGTACCCTTTGTTTAGGTCTTCGTTTTTGATTGTGAATACGTGGTTGTTCTTAACAGCGTTCATGTTTTTCCAAATTGTTTCTTCTTGGAATTCTTTTAAGCGCTGAGAACCATCACCAGTTGTAAATACAAATAAGTAGTCTGGGTTGTAATCAATTAAAGCTTCTTTTTGTACTTGTACTAGCGGTTTATCAGTTGGTGTACCTTGAACAGCTGGTAATTTTAAATCTTTAAAGAGTACGCTACCGTAACCGTAGTCACCATATACACGGAATGCATTTGGATATGCAGCCATCTTCATGAACTTCGCATCACCAGTTTTTGCAACGATTTTATCGTGTAATTTACTTGCTTTTTCATCATATTCCTTGAACCATGCAGTTGTTTCTTTTTCTTTACCGAAGATTTTACCTAGTTCTTCAAACTTGGGACGCCATTGATCTAATGGAGTTTTTAACATAACTGTTGGTGCAATTTTAGATAATTGATCATAAATTTTTTCTTGGCGGTTGTTCACAAGAATTAAATCTGGTTTTGCAGCAGCTACTGCTTCAATGTTAATTTTATCGCCCCATGCAGAGCCAACTGGTTTTACATCTTTTAATTTATCTGCAATATGTGCATCGATTTTCTCTTGAGACGTATTTGCAGTAATGATTGGTTTCATTCCAAAGATTAATAATTCTTCTGTTGAACCACTAAGGTCAGCAATTTTCTTTGGATTTGCAGGAATTTTAATTTCCCCTTTTGCATGTTGTACAGTGCGCTCTTCAACTTTCGCATCTGCTTTCTTGTCTTCTTTCTTATCAGAAGAACAAGCTGCAAATAGTACAGAAGTAACTACTAGTACCATTGCTAGTAACGTCGCTTTGAATTTCTTCATATTCCCACTCCTTCTGGATGTATTTCTCTTATAAGCTACATATCACTATAAGAAACTACAACCAACAATTTATTAATATATATTTATCAATCGTTATATGTAACCCGTTCTAACGGGCGTTCAACTTACCAGCTCGAATGAGAAGCTCAACGTCCATTAGAATCCCTCCCCTCTATCAAAGTAAGAGGGGAAGATTCCATCTATGCTTTCTCACGTAACTGATTATTAATCATCATTAAATCGTATGTTAAACAAATTGGTTTACAGTTTACAGGACATGGAACAATTTGTGCTTCTATTTCAAACACATTGCGAAGCGTCTCACTTGTCATTACTTCATCTGGTGTCCCTTGCTTCATTAACTTACCAGCTTTCAAAGCAACCATATGATCTGAAAAACGAGAAGCATGGTTTAAATCATGAATAACCATGACAATTGTGCGGCCTTCTTCTTGATTTAATTTTTTTAATAAATTTAATACTTCCAGTTGGTGAGCCATATCTAAGTATGTAGTTGGTTCGTCTAGTACGAGTAAATCCGTACCTTGCGCAAGAGCCATTGCAATCCAAACGCGTTGACGTTGACCACCCGATAAGGCTTCTGCTGAACGATTCGCAAATTCTGTCATCCCTGTTACCTCAAGTGCCCAGTGGATGTAGCGATAATCTTCTTCCTTCAACGTGCCAAACCCTTTTTGATGAGGGAAACGGCCATAAGAAACAAGTTCAAACACAGTAAGACCAGTTGGCACTTCTGCAGTTTGTGGCAAAATCGCCATTTTCTTTGCGATTTCTTTTGTTGGCTGTTTCTCAATTGCTTTTCCATCTAGGTAAACAGTACCTCGTTTTGCTTTCAAAATACGAGAAGCTGTTTTTAACAATGTGGATTTTCCGCATCCATTCGGCCCAATAATTGTTGTAATTTTCCCTTCTGGAATTTCAACTGACAATCCATCAATAATTAATCCTTCATTATAACCAACAGATACCGAATCAACCGCTAAAGTTGCCATACAAAATGCCTCCCTTTATTTTGTTCTCATAAGTAAATAAATGAAATACGGTGCACCAATTACAGAAATAACAAGACCGACCGGTATTTCTGATGTCGTTAACACACTTCGTGAAATTAAATCTGCAAATAACAGCAAGAGCGTTCCAATTAATGCCGCTGTAGGCAACATAATTTGATGCTTTCCGCCAACGAGTCGCCTTGCTAAATGCGGTGCCATTAAACCAATAAAACCAATTCCACCAGCAACCGCAACAGATGCTCCCGCTAAACAAACAGCAATGAATAATAATTTTCGTCTTTCTTTCTCTACGTTTACACCAAGTCCAACTGCCGCTGCATCTCCTAAATTCATTACATTTAACACATGCGCTTTCCGAATCGCAATTGGTAAAAAGATGAGCATCCATGGAAGTACGCTTAATACGAATTTCCAATCTGTTCCCCATAAACTTCCCGCTAACCAAATCGTTGCAAACCGGAAATCATTCGATGTCATTTTCATTGAAAAAATTAAGCTAACAGCGCTAAACCCAGCTGCTACTGCAATACCGACAAGTATTAAACGAGTTGATGAAACGCCGTCCTTCCATGCCAGTGCATAAATGATAACTGCTGCTAACACTGCACCAACTAATGCAAAGAATGGAAGAATGAATACAGATAGAAGTGTACCCGTCCCGACTTTTCCAAAAAAGAAATATACGAAAACAACAACTGTCAATCCCGCCCCGGCATTAATACCAATAATTCCAGGATCAGCAAGTGGATTTCGTGATAATCCTTGCATAATGGCACCGGATACCGCTAATGCTGAACCAACTAAGATGGCAATAACCATACGTGGCATACGAAATTCGAATAAAATAACGGACTGATCTTCTGCTCCTAGCCCGACCAATGACTTTAACACATCCATTGGTGGAATTTTAAACGTTCCTGTATTTAAACTAATAAGGAATACTGAAAAGATTAATCCAGCCAAAATCGTTACAATTGAAATGTTCTTTTTTGTTAAGACGCTTGTTCTCACATTTTTCCTCTCCCTTCATTACGTGCTAAGTAGAGGAAGAATGGAACGCCAATTAGTGCTGTAATCGCACCGATTGGTGTTTCAAACGGCGGATTAATAATACGAGATAACATATCCGCACATTCAATTAACAATCCGCCTAATATAGCAGAACATGGAATAACCCATCTATAATCTGAACCGACAAGAAAACGTGTCATATGGGGGATTACAAGCCCAACAAACCCAACGGATCCTGCCATAGATACGGCTGAACCTGTTAAAACAAGAACAAGTACAGTTCCGATAAATTTAATTAATGTTGTATTTTGTCCAAGTCCAATCGCAATTTCTTCACCGAAACTTAAGATTGTAATGTACCTGGACATCATAATCGCAATAACGAGACAAATAAGTCCAATCGGCAATAACATATCAATGCTTTGCCACTTCACACCAGCAACACCGCCTGCATTCCACATACTCACCTCTTGAGCAAGATTGAAATACAAAGCGATTCCAGATGAAATAGCCCCAAGTAAAGCACTAATTGCCGCTCCAGCTAACGCTAACTTAACAGGTGTTAATCCTCCTGGTGAAGAAGCTCCAATGCCGTATACAATACTTGCACCAAATGCTGCTCCAACAAAAGAAGCGATAACAAACATTAAATACGGTGAATTTGGAAAAAACGCATACATAATTGCAATTCCAAACACAGCCCCATCAGTAATCCCCATTAATGATGGAGATGCGAGCGGGTTTCGCGTCATTCCTTGCATAATGGCACCGGATACCGCTAAAAACGCACCAGCAACAACACCGCCAATTGCTCTAGGCATGCGCAGCTCCCAAATCACATTATGATGCGTCAAAGAACCATCAAACTGAAAGACAGCTTGCCATACAGTCTTTAAACTAATATCCGCTGCACCAAATGAAATTGAAGTTGCCATACTTAAAGCTAATAAAATTGTTCCCGCTATTAAAATAATAGAAGCAATAAGCGGTCTGCTCTTAATCTCTTTCACATTTACTTCTTGTTGTTCTATACTCCTCGCACTAGCTTCCATCCCTCAACCATCCTAACCAACAACATATATTTAACAAAATGAGATTTATTCTCAAGAAACAGCAAAAAGAAAATTGGGTGTATCTACCCCTTTTGATAATGATTATCAGAATCACATTTTCTATTCTACCTACCATTACAAAAGGCTGTCAACCATTATTTTGCAATATAAAACTAATGTAGTTCATACGAAACCGATATCATAATAGGAAGTTTATCCACTAGTAAATGACCCAATAACAGTCCTCTACCTTTCCTTATTTAAAAATAATTTTTCTTTTTTAGAACATAAAAAAAGAAGAGTAGATTGTTTACTCTTCTTTTTCTTATTTATTTAGTTTTGCTTCAATTTTTTTAATCAGTTCATCTTCATTTGGTGCTGCAACTGGACGATTATTAACAAAAGCGAACGACTTTTTACGTCCCGGTCCACAATATGATTGACATCCAACTTCGATATTTGCACATGAATCTACCTTTTTGAGTCGTGGTATCAGCGTCTTAATATTCGTTGCCTGACAATCATCACACACACGAAATTCATTTCCCATTCTATATAACACTTCCTCTATTTTCAACTTTTCACAAGTACATTTAAAAATAAACACTAAATGGTATTTTACCCCTCTTTGAAGGTTGATGCAAGTTTTCCTCTGTACGATTCATTTCTAATATTTTCTCGTTATCCCTCTCTTTATAAGCACAATTCATCCACATATATAAGTACAAATTAAAAAAACGATATAAAAACCTTTCTTTTTAGGTAGGAGAGAGCATCCGGCCATGCATAGGCGCGGTCTCCTGCCCCATGCCAAGTAAAAACAAAGAGAGAAAACGAGTGCATCTTCATAACCGCGACTTTTATGTTGGAAAATCAAAATGGATTTGTATAGAAATTCTTCTTTATCAAAATCTACCATATTTTTAAAAGCTTTGTATAAAAGCAATTTCTTTTGTCCATTATAAAAATAGGAAGTTTATAAAAAGAAAGGGAGTTGAATCTATGAAAGTAAGACAAGATGCTTGGACAGACGAAGATGATTTATTACTCGCTGAAACCGTACTACGTCATGTTCGAGAAGGAAGTACACAATTAAATGCATTTGAAGAAGTTGGCGATCAGTTAAATCGCACATCAGCTGCTTGTGGTTTTCGTTGGAATGCTGTCGTTCGTTATAGCTATGAACAGGCGCTGCAACTAGCAAAAAGACATCGAAAAGATAAAATGAGAGCTGCTAGTGGTGAACATGCGAAAAAACGCCTGCTTTATACGCCATCAGCTTCAGCAGTAATTACAGTCGATGAAGAGCCAGTCGTAAATAACACCGTTCCACGTTCGGAACCAGCTGTATCTAGTACCTCTATAACAATGCAAGATGTAATTTACTTTTTACAAACGGTAGGGTCTTCAAGCGTAAAAGTAACAGCTCTTGAAAATGAGAATGTGAGATTGAAACAAGAAATTAAGGCGCAAATGCTTCGAAATGAAGAATTAGAGAAGAAACTAGAAAAGCTAGAACAACAATCTAATACAGTACAAGAAGACTACGAAACACTCATGAATATTATGAACCGTGCTCGTAAATTAGCATTAATGGATGATGAAGAGCAAACGCAAACCTCATTTCGCATGGATCGAAACGGTAATTTAGAAAAAATTGCAGAATAAAAAGGATGCGATGAACGCATCCTTTTTATTTTGATTCAATCATATAAGCTTCTTCTATATAAGTACAAACTGAAAAACCGACATAAAACCTAATCTTTAGGTGAGAGAGAGCAAGTGCAGGTCACCTTTTGTTCTTCGAGGTAGCGACTTATATGTTGAAAAATCAAAATAAATTTATATATTTTAGACTCTCTCTTTATATCTGGGAAATCTCTTTTTTTCGGATTTCCTTTACATGCTACTACCCCAATTGTTTTTACTGACTGACTAATTGTTTGATATGCTACATCGCTTACGATTGCGTACATATCTGCATATTTACGTGCATCGCCAATAATTACATTACCTTCATATTTCATTTTCTTTCCGTCAACTACTACATCATTTTGCTCCATGTTTGCTATAATAAAGATTGTCATTTTATAGATAAGGGGTTAGTTATATGAGCAATTCCCGTTCGATTTTATCTCAACCAGAGTGGCGTATCGTGGATCAGTCTAGTTTAGGCCAGACTTTTCATGCTCTACAGTCATTTGCAATGGATGATACGCTATGTACAACAATCGGAAATGGTACATCTGCTTCAGCAATGCGCTCTTGGGTTCATCACAATACAATTGTTCTTGGCATTCAAGATTCTCGCCTTCCTCATTTAAATGAGGGGATTTCCTTTTTAAAAAAGAACGACTTCCATGTCATTGTCCGCAATTCAGGTGGTCTTGCAGTCGTACTTGATGAAGGGGTTTTAAATATATCACTTCTATTCCAAGAAACAGAAAAAGGAATTGATATCGATCTTGGATACGATACGATGTGGCATTTAATTAAAGAAATGTTAAAAGATTACGATGTCGATATCGAGGCAAAAGAAATCGTTGGCTCTTATTGTCCAGGTAGCTATGATTTAAGTATTCGTGATCAAAAATTCGCAGGTATTTCACAGCGCCGCATTCGCGGAGGGATTGCCGTACAAATTTATTTATGTGCTACAGGCAGTGGCTCCGAACGCGCGGCACTTGTTCGTGATTTCTACAACTTAGCAATTCAAGGAAAAGAAACAAGATTCACGTATCCTGAAATTGTTCCAAGTACAATGGCCTCATTGTCTGAACTACTTGGTGAAACGATTACTGTTCAAGACTTAATGATGCGCCTGTTAAAAACATTACAGCATTTCGCACCCAAATTAACACCATCACAATTAACAGTTGATGAAGTTCCTTTGTACGAAATGAATTTACAACGTATCATCGATCGCAATAATAAAGCACTTGATCTCGAAAAGTAATAAAAGCCCCGCTATATAGCGGGGCTTTTTAATTATAGTGCTTGAGCTGCTGTAATTAAAGCTAGCTTGTACACTTCTTCTTCGTTACAACCGCGAGATAAATCGTTTACTGGCATGTTTAAGCCTTGTAAGATTGGTCCCACTGCTTCAAAGTTACCTAGGCGTTGTGCAATTTTGTAACCGATATTACCAGCTTCTAAGCTTGGGAATACAAATACGTTAGCATCACCTTTAATAACAGAACCTGGTGCTTTTTTCTCAGCTACAGATGGTACGAATGCAGCGTCAAATTGGAACTCACCGTCTAATGTTAATTCAGGAGCCATTTCTTTCGCAATGCGAGTTGCTTCTACAACTTTTTCTGTTTCTGGAGATTTCGCAGAACCTTTTGTAGAGAAGCTTAACATTGCAACACGTGGATCGATGCCGAATAACTCAGCAGTTTTCGCACTTTCAATACCAATTTCAGCTAAATCTTGGCTGTTTGGTGCAATATTGATTGCGCAATCAGCGAATACATATTTCTCATCTTCACGTACCATGATGAATACGCCTGAAGTTTTTGTAACACCTGGTTTTGTTTTAATGATTTGAAGTGCTGGACGAACTGTGTCAGCTGTAGAATGAGCTGCACCACTTACTAAACCGTGTGCTTTACCCATGTATACAAGCATTGTACCGAAGTAGTTTTCGTCTTTAAGGATTTTACGTGCATCTTCTTCTGTCGCTTTCCCTTTACGGCGTTCAACAAAAGATGCTACCATTGCATCCATTTCTTCATATGTAGCTGGATCATAAATATCAACACCTGCTAATGTTAAGTTCATGCTAGCAGCTTTTGCACTAATTTCCTCTTTATTCCCAACTAAGATTGGCTTTACTAACTCTTCTTTTGCTAAACGCTCTGCAGCGCCTAAAATTCTTTCATCAGTTCCTTCAGGAAGTACGATAGAAATACCTTTTCCTTGAACTTTTTCTTTTACTGCTGTAAATAAATCGCTCACGAATAAACCCTCCTACAAATGTTAAAAAAACTCTACTTTTAAGAATACTTCTTTTCATCTATATTTTAAACTTATAGCTCTTAAAAAATAGGTAAAATAAAAATGATTATATTTTCATAAAATTCAGCATGGTTAATTTGTTATAAAACATTGATGAAAAACCTTTCTTTTTAGATGGGAGAGAGCATCCGGCTATGCATAGAAGCAGTCAGGAAATTTTCCCACCCCATGCCAAGTGAAAACAAAATGGATTTATACATATTCTCTTCCTAGCATTTTTAAAATGTGACAATTTTATGCACCCAAGCTTTACACAGGTGACTTTAAATCTATATATGCTATAGTTAACGTGTAAAATATCATTAACTGAGGTGAATAGAATGAGTGAAGCAGCAAAAACGTTAGATGGTTGGTATTGTTTACATGATTTACGTTCTATCGACTGGGCAGCTTGGAAAACATTATCTAGTGACGAACGCGGACAAGCAATGTTTGAATTTTTAAACGTCATCGAAAAATGGAACAAGGTCGCATCCTCAAAACAAGGTAGTCATGCAATGTATACAGTCGTTGGTCAAAAGGCGGATATTATGTTTATGATTTTACGTCCAACAATGGAAGAATTAAATGAAATTGAAACAGAATTAAATAAAACAACATTAGCTGAATATATGGTTCCTGCATACTCTTACGTATCTGTTGTTGAGTTAAGTAACTACCTTCCAGCTGATGAAGATCCATACCAAAACCCTCAAATCCTAGCACGCTTATACCCTGAATTACCAGAAGCAAATCATATTTGTTTCTATCCAATGGACAAGCGTCGTCAAGGTGATGATAACTGGTACATGCTTCCAATGGAAGAACGCAAAAAACTTATGTACAGCCATGGTAAAATTGGTCGTCAATATGCAGGTAAGGTACGTCAAGTTATTACAGGTTCTGTCGGCTTTGACGATTACGAGTGGGGTGTAACGCTATTCGCTGACGACATCCTTCAATTTAAAAAGCTTGTATACGAAATGCGCTTTGATGAAGTAAGTGCTCGCTATGGTGAATTCGGAACATTCTTTGTTGGTAACATCTTACCACGCGAAAAAGTAGCAAAATTTTTATACGTATAGTACAAAAAAGGAACGAAATTCGTTCCTTTTTCTTAATATCCTATCAAAACTCTTCAAAATCCTATTTTTTCGTCAAATTCAAACAATATTAGACAAGAAATCGTCAAATCCCCTGTTAAATTATAACTTTCTTATATTCAAAATCATGCTAAAATGGTGCGAGCTATATGCTAATAACGATGCGAAGGTGATAATGTATATGAGGAAAATTTTATCTATTTTACTAGTGTTTCTATTGTCATTTTCTTCCTTAGGAGTAACAACCTCCCATGCAGAAGAAAAAATACATATAGAAGCGGCGGCTGCCATTCTTTTTGATGCAGATACAGGAAAAATACTGCATGAGCAAAATCCAGATGAATTACTAGCTATTGCTAGCATGTCAAAACTTATTGTTGTTTACTCCGTTTTGGAAGCAATTAAAGAAGGAAAAATAGCATGGGATACAAAAGTAAACATCTCTGATTACGCTTATGAAATTTCCCGTAATAATGAATTCTCTAACGTTCCTTTCGAAAAAGGCCTACAATATACAGTTAAAGAATTATATCATTCTATTGTTATCTTCTCTGCAAATGGATCCAGCATTGCGCTTGCTGAACTTCTTGCGGGAAGTGAAAAAAACTTCTTAAACCTTGCAAATGAACACGCAAAAAAACTAGGGTTAAAGAAATATAAATTTGTAAATGCGACTGGATTAAATAATGCTGATTTAAAAGGAAAACATCCGGAAGGAACAGATCCGAATGGAGAAAACTCCTTATCAGCTCGCGATATGGGTATTCTATCAAGAACAATTATTACAAAGTATCCAGAAATACTAGAGGATACAAAACAAAGATTTAGAAACTTTCCAGATAACCATCCAAAACCAATTCGCATGGAAAACTGGAACTGGATGTTACCAGGTGCTGCTTTTGCTTATGAAGGAACAGATGGTTTAAAAACGGGAAGTTCAGATACAGCTGGGTATGGATTTACAATTTCTGCAAAACGCGGTGATCTACGTCTCATCTCCGTTATTATTAAAACAAAATCAATGGATGAACGTTTCACAGAATCACGCGAATTAATTGATTACGGATTTAATAACTTTGAAAAGCAGAAATTAAAAATAGATAAAAACAATACAATTTCTGTTGTAAAAGGAAAAGAAGATACTGTAACTGTGACACCTGAAAAAGAGATAACGGTGATCTCAAAAAAAGGAAGTAAACCATCTTATAAAGTTTCTACTGAGGCAGATAAATCACTTGCCGAAGATGGGAAATTAGTTGCGCCAATCAAAAAAGATGCTAAAGTAGGTTCACTTGTTTTAGAATCAACTGATCAATACGGTTTCTTAGACGGAAGTAAGAAGATGAAAATCGCTGCAAAAACAACAGAAGAAGTAGAAAAGGAAAATTGGTTCGTATTAACAATGCGATCAATCGGTGATTTCTTCTCAAATATGTGGTCAAAAATATTCTAATTGATAAAAAAGCTAGCACATTTGCTAGCTTTTTCATTATCTTTCTCCCTCTAACGCTAAAATTCCCCTCCCTAAAACTTTGTTTGGTTGTCATATCTGGGTCCTTTTCCTCATACGTATGAACTAGTAATTGCTCCACAATTCATCTAGAAATAAACCTCTTTCTCTAGTGCAATCCATAAAGAGAGGTGAGACATAATGGGCGTTATCAACTATACAGAAGAAGACGTAAAATTATTAGCTAGACTCATGCGTGCAGAAGCTGAAGGCGAAGGGCAACAAGGCATGCTGATGGTTGGAAATGTAGGTGTAAATCGAGTTCGAGGAAATTGCTTAGATTTTAAACAAATACGGAATTTACGCCAAATGGTTTATCAAAATCCGGGTGGTTTTGAAGCAACGCAAAAAGGATACTTTTATCAACGAGCCCGTGAACAGGACATTGCCCTTGCAAGGCGTACAATTGAAGGGCAACGTTTTTGGCCTGCCAATTTTGCTTTATGGTTTTTTAGGCCCGAAGGTGCTTGTCCACCAACTTGGTATAATCAACAAAATTCAGGCCGTTTTAAAAAACACTGCTTCTTTCAACCATCCGCCGGGGATTGCCCAGCAGTATATTAAGGAATGAAAACGAGGAGGGACTTGTAATGGCACAGCAACAAAATCCATACTATGGAACGGGTTTTTATCAACCTTCAGGGGGATATATGCAACCACAACAACAAATGACGCCGCAGCAGCAACAAGCTATGCAACAGCAAGCTATGCAGCAACAAACTATGCAGCAACAAACTGCCCAAGCACAACTTGCAGTATCTCAAGGTATGCTCCCACTAGAGCAATCATATATTGAAAACATCCTTCGCTTAAACAAAGGAAAACCAGCAACTATTGTTATGACATATGAGCGCGGCAGTTCACTTGGCACACAATCCTATACAGGTATTATTGAAGCAGCTGGACGTGATCACATCGTCATCAGTGAACCAAAATCCGGAAAAAGATTCTTACTACTTATGATTTACTTAGATTATGTAGAATTCCCTGGAGAAATCACGTATTTACCTAGCCAACCAGCAACCTATGCTCCAAGACCATAAAAAAAGCTGGCATTTGCCAGCTTTTGTTTTTGTCTTTATAATCCTTTTACAACTGCAGTTCCTAGTAAAATCCAGCCTACAATAAACGCTACACCACCAAGTGGTGTAATCGGTCCGAAAAACTTAATCCCCGTCGTACTTAATGCATATAGACTTCCAGAGAACATAATAATTCCCGCTACCATAAACCAGCCTGCTGTGCTTACAAGAGAAGATTGAATCTTATCCATTAATAACGCAACAACAAATAATCCTCCAGCATGAAACATTTGATATGTAACACCTGTTTTCCAAACTTCTAACATTTTTGCAGAAACCTTATTTTCTAAACCATGTGCACCAAAAGCACCTAACGCGACAGATAACCCGGCTGTAATACAGCCCAATAAGAAGAAAATTTTCATTGGAATTCCCCTTTTTTATCTTTATAATAAGAAATTTTTACATATTAGCCAACCAATTTAGCTTTTAGAAGTCAAATAACGAATTACCATTTGCACCATCTTCTTTTATATAGACAGGTTCTCCAGAAACCGCCGCAATCGGTTGAACCGTCATCGTCGGATGTGGTGTTATAACTTGTGATTGTAGCCTTGGCTCTACATATGCAGAAGTTTCAACCTGTTCATCTAATAATAAATCACATAAAGCACGAACCACTAAAAGATGTTCTTTTGCCTTTCGTCCTTCACTATTTTTTGCTTTCGCAACTTCATTTGCCATTTTATTTAAAATTTTATCGCTCGATATTTGCATTCCTAATCACCTCGTACTTTGTAGTTCTTTCTCAAATTGCCCCAGCTTCTCTACTGGACCAAATACTATTATCATATCATGTTCTTGTAATTTTTCCTGCCCTGTTGGATTATGAATAATATTTCCATCTCGTAAAATCGCTAAAATTGTAACATCAAATTGATTTCTCACATTGCTTTCTATCAATGTTTTTCCAATTAAAAAAGACCTTTCGCCAATTTGAACTTCCTCTATTGCAAAAGCCTGATCTGTTCCATAAAGTACCGTATCAATATAATGAACCGTTAACGGATTTGCGATTCCTTTTGCAATATGAATTCCAGCCATACTGGATGGATTAATAACTTTATTGGCACCAGCACGGCGTAATTTCCCTTCCGTTTCTGGCTTTTCAGCTCTAGCCACAATTTTAATTGTACTATTTAATCCTCGTGCTGTTAATGTAATGAATACATTTTCAGCATCATTTGCAACAATCGCTACTAAGCCAGCAGCCCTTGTAATTCCCGCCTTACATAACACCTGATCTTCCGTGGCATCACCATGTACATATAAAAGCTTTTCTTTCTCTAGTACTGCTTCTTCTTTATCAACAACAACAAATGGAATATTCTTTTCTTGTAACTCGTGTACAACTTGGAGCCCTACTCTGCCACAACCGCATACAATAATATGGTCTTGTATTTGCGCTATTTGTTTGTCCATTTTCTTCCTCCGCACTGCATGAAATAAATTCCCCTCAATAATCATTGCCGCTACTACCCCGATTGCATATGTAACAATTCCTACACCAACAGGAATAATAAGAAGTGCAAAAATCTTCCCAGCTTGTGTTAATGGAACTGCATCTCCATATCCAACCGTTAATACTGTAATCATTGTCATCCAAAAGGCTTGAAACAAACTAATCTCTTCTATCATCATAAATCCGATTGTTCCAAGAACTACAACAAAACACATACATATAACTGCAATCCATAATTGCCTGCGTGCATTCATCTCATTCTTCAACTCTTTTCTCTACTACAATCTTTGCCAGAGGAAATGAAATACGTATATACTAGAAGCGGAATCTACGAAAGAGGTTGATATAATGAAAACATTTCTTTCTGCCTTGCAATGGGCATTATTTATTTTGGCCGGTAGCCTCATTGTACCAATTAGTGTTGCTGCTAGTTATGGCCTTGAAGGTGCTGAAGCAATTGCATTTGTACAACGAACGTTATTTGTTCTTGGCTTTGCTGGCCTTCTGCAAGCTATATTTGGTCATAGGCTACCGATTCAAGAAGGGCCAGCCGGTCTTTGGTGGGGAATCTTCTCACTATACGCGAGTTTAGGTGTCGTATTATTTGGATCAAATAATGAAACACTCCGCGTCTTACAATACGCATTTCTGTTAAGCGGCATCATCTGTATTATCCTTAGTATTTTTGGACTTATTGATAAACTTGTCCGTTATTTTACACCAACAGTAATTGGAACATATTTATTCCTTCTCGTTGCCCAGCTCAGCGGTTCTTTTCTAAAAGGAATGTTCGGCCTTGATGGACAACATACTGAAGTACAAGCAAACGTCTTTATTCTTTCACTCATTGTTATTTTACTATCTTTTTTTATTATGAAGCTACCTATTATTGGACAATACTCTGTTCTGTTCAGCATTGTCTTTGGATGGATCCTATTTGCATGCTTCGGATTATCTAATCAGGTTACACCGGTAACAGATATCATCCGTCTACCGTCTCTATTCGTGTTTGGATTGCCTCGTATCGAATGGAACATGGCAATTACCGTTGTCTTTGTCACACTATTGCTCTTAACGAACATGTTGGCAAGCATCCGTGTTGTGCAAAAGGTTGTTTCTAAATATGAAGAAGGTGCAGTTCAAAATCGATTCAAACATGCCGGAATTATAACGGGCATAAATCAGCTTTTAGGTGGTCTTTTCTCAGCAATTGGACCAGTAGCTATTTCAGGTTCAGCTGGATTTATTGCAACAACAAATATTTATAAACGCCTTCCTTTCCTATTAGGGTCAAGTTTTATTATTGTAATTAGTATATTTCCAAAGATTACATCATTCTTCGCCGCTATTCCTGTCGCCGTTGGATATGCTGCTATTTATCCTGTATTTGCAAGTATGATTGGTCTTGCCTTCCGTGAATATGACACCGTAGAAAATAAAGAGCGTTTATTCCGCGTCGCTGGTCTGTCTCTTTTCACAGGAATCGGGGTTATGTTTGTCCCGCCGCAGGCATTTTCGACCCTGCCACCATTTTTAGCATCATTTTTAAGCAATGGCCTTGTACTTGGTTCTGTCATGGCTATTTTGCTTGAAGTTTTATTTTCCCGTTCAAAGGAAAAACAACCATCGTAAATTGGAAAACTTCCATTATTGCACTCTACTTTCAGAGTTGTTACGATAGAATTATCATGGGCAATATGCCCATGATAATATATACTAACAATACAGTGATCAGGCTCACTATATAAAATGAAACTTCCATCACCAATCAGGTTTTTGGTTTTTCACATATACATTACTGCTTTAAAAACAAAAGATGACCTGCACTCATTTTCTCCCTTTGTTTTAACTTGGCGTGGTGGCAGGAAAAGGATCCGACCGCTTCTATGCATGGGCGGATGCTCTCTTCCATCTAAAAAGGAAGGGTTTCTATCTTTTTTTCAATTTATGTACCTTTAAAGAGGTTCGATGTCTTACTATTTAATCCTCATCGTTTTGCTAGAACGAATTTCTAACAATATCAACTTTCAACAAAGAAAGGAACTTTCTATATGTCTTATAAAATGATTGTTTTAGATTTAGATGATACTTTACTACGTGATGACCATACGATTTCAGAACGTACAAAACAGGCCTTAATGACTGCTCAAGAACAAGGTGTAAAAGTTGTGCTTGCTTCTGGCCGTCCAACATTTGGTATGCGTCATATTGCAAAGGAGCTTCGTCTAGAAGAATATGGAAGCTTCATCTTATCGTTTAATGGTGCAAAAATTATTAATTGTAAAACGGATGAAGAATTATTCAGCAGTACACTATCTCCTGAAATCGTTCACAATCTATATGAAATTAGTAAAGAAGAAGATGTTTGGATTCATACGTATATGGGCGATGATATTATAACGGAAGAAAATAATCCATATACAGAAATTGAAGGAACTCTTACAGGCATGTCAATTATTGAAGTAGACAGCTTTATCACTGCTGTACAAGAACCTGTTGTAAAAGTATTAATGAATAAAGAAGCTGAACGCCTTGTAGAAGTAGAGAAAAAACTTCAAAAACAACTAGAAGGCAAACTAAGTGTAATGCGTTCAAAACCATACTTCTTAGAGTTCACAGAAGCTGGTGTAACAAAAGGAAC
The DNA here is from genome assembly GCF_000374965.1 of Bacillus sp. 95MFCvi2.1. Classification (NCBI taxonomy): domain Bacteria; kingdom Bacillati; phylum Bacillota; class Bacilli; order Caryophanales; family Bacillaceae; genus Bacillus; species Bacillus sp. 95MFCvi2.1. The sequence goes on from NZ_KB895703.1 coordinate 34,715, forward strand.
AAGCTTAAATCAATTGATTCAAAAACTTGGTATTAAGCGTGAGGAAGTAATCGCAATGGGCGATAGCTACAACGATCAAACAATGATCGAGTTCGCTGGCCTTGGTGTTGCGATGGGCAATGCTCCAGATGACATTAAAGAAATTGCAAACTACGTAACAGACACGAATATGAATGATGGCGTTGCTAAAGTTGTAGAGAAATTTGTGCTAAAAACCGAAGTTCTTGTTTAATATATAAATTTTTCAACATACAAGTTACTGCTTTGAAAACAAAAGGTGACCTGCACTCATTTCCCCCCTTTTTTTAACTTGGGGCATGGGGCTAAAAAAGGACCTAACCGCTTCTATGCATGGACGGATGCTCTCTCTCATCTAAAAGGAAAGGTTTTTTGTACTTATATAGATGCATTCACAAAACCCATTTGAAGTCAAATACTTCAAATGGGTTTTTATTTAAATGTACGTAGCTTTGTGAAGATATTTCGAACTTTACAACATTCTCGTAGTGTAAACTTTGTTTTTGTATATAATGAAACAAAACATACTATTTTATTTGGAATAAGAATACAAATTTACTATATACAAGCGCATGTTTAAGGAGGCACTTTTATGTTATCTACACCAATCGGAAGATTAAGAGCAATTGGATTAGTCGAAGGGATTTCCTTTCTACTACTATTATTTGTAGCGATGCCGTTAAAATACTTTGCGGGGTTTGCAACAGCAGTTAAAATTACAGGTATGGCTCATGGCGTTCTATTTATATTATTCATCTTTGCCGTGATTCAAGTAACAATCGTACATCGTAAGTCTATCTTATGGGCTTTAGGTGCGTTGATTGCTTCCGTTATCCCATTTGGTACATTTGTACTAGATGCAAAATTAAAAAATGAACCGCAGTGATTAAAAAAGGTAGCTAACAGAATGACTGTTAGCTACCTTTTTTATAGATTTGGAATTTGCCAATCAATTTTTTTCTCATCCATACTAGATAAGAGGTCATTTACTTTTGAAAACGGCTTGCTGCCAAAGAAACCTCGTCTTGCTGATAAAGGACTTGGATGTACAGATTCAATAATATGATGATTCGAGTTTGTAATCAGTTTTTTCTTTGCTTGTGCATGGCGCCCCCACAATATGAAAATTAAAGGTTTTTCACGTTCATTTAACAGTTCAATAACACGATCTGTGAAATGCTCCCATCCTTTTCCCTTATGAGAATTTGCTTCTCCTTGTCTCACAGTTAACACCGCATTAAGTAATAATACGCCTTGCTCTGCCCATTTCACTAAATAACCGTTATTCGGAATTTCACAACCAAGATCTGCATGCAATTCTTTGTACATATTTTGCAGTGATGGTGGTGTTTTCACGCCAGGTTGCACAGAAAAACTTAATCCATACGCTTGATCTGGTCCATGATATGGATCTTGTCCTAAAATAACAACCTTTGTATCCTTATAACTTGTATAATGTAGTGCATTAAAAATATCATTAGCTTTCGGATATATGACATGGGTACTATATTCTTCTTTTAAAAACTGTCTTAGTTTTTGATAATATGGTTTCTCGAATTCTGGTGCAAGTAACGGCTCCCAATCATTCTTTAAAATATGTTCCATCTCTTCACTTCCTATTCATTTAATTGACCATGTCTTGCTTCGTAAATACGACAAATGAAATGATAAGAGAAACTACAGCCCAAGCTGTTAAATTCATCAATGAAAAGCTCATCGATAGACCTTGCAATGCCGGTAACTTCCCTGATAAATAATCTGTGAGCGATAAATTTACGCTAAAAATATATTTTGCCCCTTCCCAAGACGTTGCGAAGGAACTTAAGATACCACCTGCAATTAACGCCGCTAGCATGACTCCCATACCAGCTGGTGTATTACGAATTAACACAGAAACCATAAAGGATATGGTTCCCACAACAATCGCAACAAACCAAGCTAATCCATATGCCATTAAAATATATTGCCACTGCGGAATGAGGTGGACAAAATTTGTATTCAATGTTTCTTTATCAATTCCAAAACCCGTCAGTACCGGTAAATTCCACCCGGCATATCCGAAAACAACGCCCGATAATACATAGGAGAAAATCCCCACCAAGAGCAATATAAGTGAGATAAATAACAACATCGTCACATATTTACTGAGAAGAATTTTAAAGCGTCGAATGGGCCGTGTTAGAAGCATTTTCATCGTTCCATCACTTCGTTCTCCCGATACAATGTCAATTGCAACAATCATTACAAGTAGCGGAATAAACAATGTAATTCCTTGTTCAATGAATGCTCGTACAAACGTTGGTGCTCCTGGTGCTGTTGGATTAATATCATGATCTAAATAATATTGTTGCTGCTCCACTCGTACTTTCAGCCAATCCCGCCATTCTTCTGGCAACCTAGAATTATTTAAACGATTTTGCGAATCAACAATTTGCTGCTGAAGTGCTACCTTCCAATCGCTCGTACCAAGGCGTTTTTGCGTTGTCTGCACTTCACGATACTGTGCATAAACAAACAAAGGAATTAAGATTGCCAATATGAGCATGACGACAACAATACGTTTCTTTCGATAGATTTTTTCTGATTCATTTAAAACAAGATTCGCAAATTCACGCATGTTTCTCACTCCCTGTGAGTTCAATAAATAAATCTTCTAGTGTAAATACAAGCTCCTTCACACTATGTACATCTATTCCGTTTTCTACAAAGCGTTTATTCCAAGCACTAATTGTATTAATATCCATTCGGCACAATAAACGTTCATCATCTATGCTAATTTCCCTAACTTCTTTTGAAGTTTTTAAAAGTTCTAATGCTCGGGAAATCGGTGTAACAATCCATTCAACACGATCGCTCGCAGTTTTAATCAACTCTTCAATAGGTGCAACTGTAATCATTTTTCCCTTGTGAATAATAGCGACACGATCACATATCATTTGTACTTCACTTAGTAAGTGACTCGAAATAAAGACACTCATGTTTTCTTCTTTCACAAGCTTATGTATAAACTCCCTCATCTCTCTTATACCAGCTGGATCTAGGCCATTTGTTGGTTCATCTAGTATAAGGAGTTTCGGGTTTCCAAGAAGAGCCTGCGCGATTCCAAGGCGTTGTTTCATACCCAGAGAATACGTTTTCACTTTATCGTGAATACGTTCATCTAAATGAACCATTTTCGCAATTTCTAAAATACGTTCATCTGATATACCGCCAAGCATACGTGCAAATTGCTTTAAATTTTCCCACCCTGTTAAATATGTATAGAGCTCTGGATTTTCCACGATGCTACCAATTTGCCGCATCGCTTCTCGAAAGTTCTCTTTAATATTATAACCACCAATAGAAATCGTACCTTCAGTCGCTTTAATAAGACCAACTAGCATCCGAATTGTTGTTGTTTTCCCTGCTCCATTTGGTCCTAAAAATCCAAACACTTCTCCTTGGTTCACATCAAATGAAATGTTTTCAACAAGCGTCTTTTTCCCAATGACCTTTTTCACATTTCGTACTGAAAGTACCGTCGTCATTTCGCCCCTCCTTCATTTAGCTTCAGCTTACTTACAACGCCTTGTAATAAGCGATTCGCCATATATGAGTAGCCAATTTCATTCGGATGAAAATGATCTGAGTATAATAATTCTTTCCCTCGGTTTTGAAACAGATCAAACGTTGGCGTTATATATACATTTTTATTATCTATTGCTAACTTCTCTAAAGATGCATTCCAATCTACAACAATGGATGAAGAACCTTTTAAATCTTCAACATCCTCAAAAGGATTGTATAAACCGAGCCAGAAAATCGGGCTATCTGGATTTAGCTTTCGAATTTCTGTTAAAACTTGTTTTGCCTGATTTTGAAATGTTTCTGTATTAGGGCGATATGTTTCTAGATCTATCTTTCCAAGTGATTCCCATCCTGGAAATAAGTCATTTCCTCCAATTGTTAAAATGATAAGATCCGCTTGCTTAATTGAGTACTGTGCACCACTACTTGCTATTTGTTTCAACAAATCCGGCATTTTCGCACCACTAACAGCTAAATTCGTTAACGCTACCTTTTGTTTGTAGTCCTTCTGCAAACTTTCTTTCACTCGTCCCACATAGCCAATTCCTTCTTTATCTCCAACGCCACGCGTTAAAGAATCGCCTAAACTGACAACTTGTAATGTTCCAGGGTGCTGTTTCCCCTTTACTTGTTTTTGTGCTGTCTTCATAGTTAAATTTGAAGCTTTCGGATTTAATACATCATTAATCCCCGAAATAAAACCATATGCAAATAAACAAAAAGATGCAATTGTAATGAGTAAAATTCCTTTTACTAATTTGGATCTCATGTCAAAACCCCTTTTAGCCTCATAGATTGTCCCTAATTATACCAAACGCCTTTTCGAAAAGCGATTTTCATACTTTATGCATTATGTAGTTTCACGAAGGGTCAATTGTGGTAAAAGTTCAATGTTCTTCACATCTATTTTTTCATCCTCTATCTTCTCATATAATATTTCAAATGCTTTCGCACCAACTACTTTACTAGAATGAGCAATTGTTGTAATTCCTAACACATCAGCCACCTCTTGGTCATCGCACCCAATAATTGCAAGATCTTCAGGAATACGAATTCCTTGTTTTTTTGCTTCCGTTACCATACCTGCTGCGATTGGATTACAAGAAACGAGAAATGCTGTTGGTTTCACAGACATGTTAATCCACGCTCTTATCACTTCACGACCATCCTCTACTGTAAAATGCTCTGTAAACTTCCATTCTTCTCGAGATTCTATAGAAATCTCCTGAAGCGCTTCCTCATAAGCTTGTTTTCGTTTTTGACTATTTACGCTATGACTTCTGCCAATACAATATCCAATGTGGGCGTGTCCGTTTTCTATTACGTATTTCATCCCCTGCGAAAACACCTTATAGTGATCAATATGTACGCTAGAAATACACTTAGATTCTATTTCTTCACATGTTACAATCGGACCAAAATTTGTATATTCTTCTATTGTTTTGCAGCCATTCATTCTCGAGCATATAATTACACCATCAAGCTTCTTCATTTTTAACATATGCAAAATTTCAAGTTCTTTTTCGGCACTATAGTTCGTCTGACAGAGCATCATATTATAATTTTTTTTGGCCGTTTCTTTAGAAATCCCCTCAATAATTGCACTGTAATATTGATCATTTACATGCGGCAAAATAACACCTATCACATTCGTCTTTCCTCTTACTAAATGAATCGCATTCACATTTTGGGTGTAATTTAGCTCTTCAATGATTGCTAAAATTTCCTGCCTCTTTTTATCACTTACATACGGATGATTATTTAATACACGTGAAACCGTTGACACTGATACACCGGCAATTTCCGCAATCTTTTTTATATTTGTCATCTTATTTCCTCCCCTTCCCATCATTTAAATAAACCTCATCAAAAAATTCTTTCTTGACCTGGTAAGCTTTCCACAATATATCCTTTTCTAGCAAATACATTCAGAAAGGATTTGAAACATATGATACGTCTAAAACTAGACTATATATTTTTTATTAGCGGACTACTCATCCTATCTCTTGGAATTAACATGATGACAACTATTACTTCATTTGGCCTTAGTCCTTATGATTCGTTTTTTATTGCGCTATATCAAAACTTTGGAGTAAGTATTGGCTTTTGGATTTTTATGATTAACTTCGCCTTTACACTTATTGTGCTATTTTTGAATAAGAAGCATATTACAATCGGAACAATTGTTACTATGGTTCTTATTTCTGTTTTTGTTGATTGGATTGGTTCTATTACTATCATTATGGATTCAATCCGCTCTCTTCCAAAATATATAACACTTGTGTGCGGAAATCTATTTGTTGGCGCTGGAATTGGAATTTATGTCTCCACACAATTATGTGCAGCACCACAAGAGGCCTTTGTCTTAACAATGTCTGAAAAGAAAAAATGGACGTTTCGCAGAACAGAAATTTCATTAGCTTTGCTATTTTTGACACTCAGTTTCTTATTAGATGGGCCTATTTACTTCGGAACAATTATCCTTTCCTTTACAACAGGCTGGATCATTCAAGCATTTATTCAGATTGGTACAAAAATCCTCCACATGAAAAAAGCCTATTGAGCGAATAACGCTACAATAGGCTTTTTTCATCTATTTTACCGAAAGACAGCTCCCTGAATATAATCAAAGACAACCTTCTCATCATTTTGTAACACGACTGGTTGAATTCCCTTCGTATCAATGGCGATATTTGGATCCTTCAAACCGTTACCTGTTAATACCGCTACAATTTGGCTTCCTTTTGTAATTTCCCCGCTTTGCAATTGTTTATAAACACCTGCAAGAGAAGCACATGAAGCCGGTTCTGCAAAGATTCCTTCATACTTGGCTAGCCATTCATACGCTTCAAGAATTTCACGATCTGTTACTTCGTCAATTTTACCTCGAGATTGTTCTGCAGTTAGGGCGGCTTGCTCCCAACTTGCGGGATTTCCAATTCGAATTGCTGTTGCGATTGTTTCTGGCTCTTCAATTTTATGTCCGTGCACAATCGCCGCTGCTCCTTCAGCCTCAAAGCCGCGCATCTCTGGTAAACCCGTACCAAGTCTTTCGTGATACTCTTTGAAACCTTTCCAATACGCTGTAATATTGCCTGCATTACCAACTGGAATTGCTAAAATATCCGGCGCCTTCCCAAGCGCATCACAAATCTCAAATGCAGCTGTTTTTTGCCCTTCAATTCGGTATGGATTAACAGAATTTACAAGTGTAATTGGTGATGATTCGCTAAGCTTACGTACAATTTGCAAAGCATGATCGAAATTCCCATCAATACTTATAATCTCAGCACCATACATGACAGCTTGCGCTAATTTACCGTATGCAATCTTCCCATTTGGAATAATAACGATGCACAACAGTCCTGCCCTAGCTGCATAAGCTGCTGCAGATGCAGACGTATTACCTGTAGATGCACAGATAATCGATCCGCTCCCTGCTTCTTTTGCTTTTGCTACCGCCATTACCATACCGCGATCCTTAAACGATCCGCTTGGATTTGCCCCCTCTATTTTCCCGTAAATTGTTACGCCCCACCGCTTTGAAAGGTTTTCTAGTAAAATAAGTGGTGTATTACCTTCATGCAATGTTAAGGGAGGTGTCTTTTCCGTAATAGGTAAAAACTCCTTATACTCAGCAAGCAAACCTTTCCACATTACCTAGCATCTCCTTCGATTCGATAGTTTGCTTTCACACAATCTATTTCTTCGTATGTCCCCAATGTATGTAAAATATATTCATAGTCTGCAAGTGATGCACGATGTGTTACGATAACAATCTCAGCTTTTCCTTTCTCCCCGAGTGGCATTTGAATAATTTTTTCAAAGCTAACACCGCGTTCAGAGAATAAAGATGTAATTTTTGCAAACACACCAATTTCATCTTTTACATGTAGGCGTAAAAACTTCTTCACAAAAATTTCATCTGGCTCTTTTAATACCTTTTCATACTGCGGAGAAACTGCACTATTCCCAGTTACACCAAGGCGCACATTTTGCATTACCGCAACTAAATCAGAAACAACCGCTGTCGCTGTCGGTAAACTTCCTGCACCAGGTCCATAAAACATTGTTTCTCCTACCGCTTCACCATATACATATACGGCGTTATATTCATTTTGAACAGCTGCAAGAGGGTGTGTATTCGGAAGTAATGTTGGCTCAACTGTTACCTCTAACTTTTCACCATCACGCTTCGCCAGTCCAATTAATTTAATTGTATATCCTAAGCTTTTACTATATGCGATATCTTCCTCAGTAATGGAAGTAATCCCTTTCACCTTCACATCTCCAAGCTCTACATTTGTAGAAAAACCTAGAGTAGCTAAAATCGTCATTTTCCTTGCTGCATCTAAACCTTCAACGTCTGATGTTGGATCTGCTTCCGCAAATCCAAGCTGCTGCGCTTCTTTTAACACGTCGTCATATGCTCTCCCCTCGTCAGACATTTTTGTCAGAATAAAGTTTGTTGTTCCGTTCACGATTCCCATCACTTTCGTAATAAGATCCGAAGAAAGTCCTTCTACAATGCTGCGCAGAATTGGAATCCCTCCAGCTACGCTCGCCTCGTAAAATAAGTCAGCTTGATTTTCCTTTGCCACCGTCAGTAATTCTGCTCCGTGCAATGCCATTAAATCTTTATTAGCAGTAACAACATGTTTACCATTTTTCAAAGCTTGTAAAATATATGCTTTCGCTTCCTCTATGCCACCCATCACTTCAATGACAACATCAATATCAGGATTATCTATAATTTCATTTGCATTTTTCGTTAATAAGGTAGAGGGTACTTGGACCTCTCTCTCTTTTTCAATATTTTGCACTAATACTTTTGTTACTTTCACTGGGCAACCAACTTGGTGCATAAGACGATCTTGATGATTCGTAATAATACGAACCACACCGCTGCCAACCGTTCCAAGGCCTAATAAGCCCACTTGAATTTCATTCATGATACTGTCCACCCCTCTAAAGAATTGTATTTAGATGCCATTATATAAGTTAAGATTCTGAAAAACAATATATTTTGAACATTCGGAAAAATACAAAGTAATCCGTGTAAAGAAAACGTTGCCACGTGTTATATAATGATCAGCTTACAAAATATAAGGGGTTTCTTGATACACATAATAATTTAACCAATTTGAAAATAATAAGTTTCCATGACTCCGCCATCTTATAAGTGGCTTTTCAGCTGGATTATTATGTTTAAAATAGTTTTTGGGAACCTTAATATCTAGCCCTCTTTGTTTATCGCGTTCATATTCTTGTTTTAACGTATCGCAGCTATATTCGCTATGACCAAGAACAAAAATATGCTTTCCATCTTGCCCCATAACAAGGTGGACACCTGCTTCTTCTGATGTTGCTAGTAATGTCAACTCTAGTACTTTTTCAATATCAGCTGCGCGTACTTCCGTATGGCGTGAATGTGGTGCAAAAAAGAGCTCATCGAATCCTTGTAACAATTTCACATGCTGCTCATGCACTTCATGCTCGAATACCCCAAACATCTTTTCTTCAAGCGAGTATTTCGGAATTCCATAGTGATAATACAGACCCGCTTGTGCTCCCCAACAAATATGCAATGTAGATGTTACATTCGTTTTTGAATAGTCCATTATGCGTCCAAGTTCTTCCCAATAATCTACATCTTCAAAAGGAAGTGTTTCAATTGGGGCCCCTGTAATAATGAGACCATCAAATTTGTCTCCCTCAATATCGCGAAATGTTTTATAAAAACTTGTTAAATGGTCTTGCGCTACATTACGGGATATATGAGACTCCATATGAAGCAAATGCACATCCAGTTGAAGTGGTGTATTACCGAGTAACCTGAGCAATTGCGCTTCTGTTTCTTGTTTTGTTGGCATTAAGTTCAAAATTGCAATTTTTAGAGCACGTATATCTTGTGTTTCAGCTCGCTCTTTTGTCATCACAAAAATATTTTCTTTTTGCAATATTTTACGGGCTGGTAACTCCTTATCAACAATGATCGGCATGCGCTTTGCCTCCAACTAATGCTTCCTCTAGGTCCGCAATAATATCAGAAACATCCTCGATACCGACTGATAAGCGAATTAAATCAGATGTAACACCTGCTAAACGTTGCTCTTCTTCATTTAACTGTCTGTGCGTTGTACTAGCGGGATGAATCACACATGTTCTTGCATCTGCAACGTGTGTCACAAGAGTTGCCAGCTTCACATTTGCAATGAACTCTTTCGCAGATTCTAGTCCTCCTTTAATACCAAATGTTAAAACACCACTTGCACCTTTTGCTAAGTACTTTTGCGCTAGCGGATAATTCCCATTACTTTCTAATCCCGGATAATTCACCCATTCAATACGATCATGGTTAGCAAGCCACTTCGCAACTGCAAGAGCATTTTCACTATGACGCTCCATTCGTAAATGTAATGTTTCTAAACCGATGTTGCTAATATACGCATTGAATGGGCTCATACAGTTTCCATAGTCTCTTAATAGTTGAACACGAGCTTTCACAATATATGCCGCCTGGCCAAAATTCTGCACATAACTTACGCCATGATAACTTGGATCTGGTTCGACAAGCTCAGGATATTTTCCATTTGTCCAATCAAAATTTCCTCCATCAATGACAATTCCACCTAATGAACTCGCATGACCATCAATATATTTCGTTGTAGAATGAACAACAATATTTGCGCCATGCTCAAACGCTTGGCATAAATATGGTGTCGCCAAAGTATTATCCACGATAAACGGTACTTCCAGTTCTTTTGCCGCGTTTGAAAACTCTTTAAAATTTAAAACATTCATCGCTGGATTTCCAAGGGACTCTGCATAAATCAGCTTTGTTTTTTCAGTTGCAAGTGCCACAATCTCATCAGCAGTTAAATTCGGATTAAAGAATGTTACATCAATACCAAGCTTACGCAAACTTACTCCAAACAGGTTAAAGGTTCCCCCATAAACGGTTGAAGAACAAAGCAAATGATCACCACTGCCACAAATATTTAAAACAGCAAGCATAATAGCCGCTTGACCAGAGGCTGTCGCAACAGCTCCGGCTCCGCCTTCTAACTCTGTTAACTTTTGTTCAAATGCTGCTAGTGTCGGATTCCCAATACGCGTATAAATATAGCCCTCTGCCTCTAAATTAAAGAGCGCTGCTAAATCATCGGACGTATCGTATTTATACGTCGTACTTTGATAAAGTGGTAAAACACGTGGTTCACCATTCTTCGGTGTATAACCACCTTGCACACAAATGGTTCCTTTTCCCCATGATTCTCCCATTCCTTATTCTCCTTTCTTTTATAGAAAATAAAAAAACTGCTTCTTTCCCGAACAAGAAAGAAGCAGTTTGAAAACACGCTCTAAAGTTTCTTTCTTATCTCTCAGGGTTATTACCTGCAGGATTTGGCACAATTCCGTTACACGGCTGTTGCCAAGGTTTCATAGGGCCTGTCCCTCCACCTTTTCTTGATAAGACTATGCAATTACCGTTGATTTTATAGCAATAATTTCCTAATGTCAATTATTTTTCTGAATATTTACAAAAGATTTTAATAACTGTTTATTATCAAAATTCGAATTTAAAGAAACAAGGGAAATATCCCCTTGTCCTCAAGGTAAGCTTAAATAAGCATTACAATGATGAATACGAAGAATAGTAGATACCCTAGAGGTTATGCTCTAATTACTCGAATCCCTTTTACAATATTCCAAATAAAAAAGTATAGACTAATTAGGCCGCAAATACATACCATAATCATTGCGCCAATAGCCATTGTTGTACCTGGTTGCTTAAAACCGACATCCATAATTCCCAATACTACAATTCCTATAAAAGTAGTAATTCCTGGAATAAGATGTGTCCATAGAGCTCGTTTCGCATGACCTTTTGTTTCATGATCTCCGAGAATCCAAACAATTGGCGGGAATAAGACAGTGGCAAAAAGAACACTCCAGTATGAAAAAGAAGATAAAACTTTATTTCCATTCATATGTATCACCTCATGAAATTGTGTTTGTTGTTATACCTTTATTATGTAGGGAAATCTATTCTTTTACTATCGCTAGACCTTACAACAACATGACAGTTTTGTAAAATTCTATAATGGTAATTTGGTAAGCCTACTGCTTGATATCATGCACGTGATATTCTAAAAAAATTAAGGGCCAAGGATTTTTTGAAAGAACCCTTGGCCATTTTCGTATTTATGAAATATTTGCTTATTTTGCGTGTAAAGCATCTACTGTAAGTGATATATAGATCATATACCATAACACAATCGTTAAAGTAAGAGGTCACAAGTCGTTCAATGGTATAACAATTTATAAAATGCTTATAAAGAACAACAAGCATGAACCATTAACATTTATGCTTTGTTGTTTTTAAACATAAGATTTTCTTTTATAATAGTCTGTTGAAACTTTCTCATAAAACGCTGCTTTTGTAGTATAAAAATATGGAATCAACCATAAGAAACCGATTCCTAAAGTAAGGATACTTAGTATAAACCAGCCAATAAAACTTAAACATATTAAGAAATAATCCATCTTATGTCCGTTCATCATACGACGACTTTCCGTAATAGCTTGGTTCATTGAAAATTCCGGATGATCATTTAAAATAAAAAATGTCATAGTGTAAGAGAAAATTTTAACAATCCCTGGAATGATAAATAGCAATGTCCATAAAGTAATATAGATATCCATTAGTAAATATATTAAAATTGATTTAATAAGCTTATTTAACCCTTTACACCATTTAAATAATTGCCCAATCCCAACTGTCTTGTCACGAACTGTATTTAAGGCAAGATAGTAAGCACCTAAAGTTAAGGGCCCAACCATTAGCATGACAATAATATCCATCATAAACGATCCTATTACTTTACTCCAGCTCCAAGACCATACGAAAGGGAATATAAAGAACAATGTAGTAACTCCTACTGCTAATCCCCATCTTTCATCAAGCTCATCAAGCGCTTGTTCTTTCAAATCACGAATCAAACAAGAAACCTCCTAAATCTAATGCGTATTTTAACTTATACTAGTATACAATTCTCGTAGGGATTACAATAGCATTTTAGACAATTTATATTTATTTCCGTACATGATATGAGCAGTATCATTTCGATGAAATCAAAAGCTTTAAACATCACTTGTATTTTGCTTCTTTAAAAGAAATAATACTAATGATGTTTATAATATATGTTGAATAAGTATTTCTTTAAAAAGATAATATGCATATTCAATTACTTACTCAATTATTTTCGTATCAAAATCCCTAACTTTTCATAATAACGTATAAATAGAGGAGGCATAAAAATTGACTATTAGGAGAAATATGCACTATTTACTCATCGTGTACGGTATATTTCTAGGTTCTATCGTTGGTGCCACAGTCTGGTTATTTTTAGTTGTCACCAATGCTGGAATTCATTTCGTTTGGGAATATTTACCCAAAGAATTTGCATTACCATCTTATTACACAATTTGTGTAACAATAATCGGTGGTTTTCTTATTGGACTATCACAAAAGTACTTTGGTACATACCCACGTTTAATGCCAGAGGTAATGGCTGAATATAAGAAAACAGGTAGGATTGAATACCGTTTTGTACATCAAGCTACATTAACAGCTATTATTGTTTTAGTATTTGGAGCAAGCTTAGGGCCCGAAGCAGCACTTGTCGGGATTATAGGCGGGCTTTGTACATGGGTTGGCGATCGCTTTCATTTTGCTGTAAAAGGAATGCAGGGACTAACAGAAATTGGAATCGGCGCTACTTTAAGTGTTATTTTTAATGCACCGTTATTCGGTTACTTAGCTCCAAGTGAAAATGAGAATGAACGACTTGCTGAAGTTTCCAAAGGGAAAAAAGCTATCGTATATGTCGCTACTACTTTGGCTGGTTTTTCTGTTTATTTATTGCTTAGTAAATTTGATAATCGAGGATCTTTTATTGTTAATTTTGGAGAAGGATCTTTTGCGCTTCATGAATGGGTTGCCTTTCTACCTCTTGCTTGTATAGGTGCTAGTATAGGCTATTTTTACTTCAAGGTAGAACATACATTGGAAAAAGTAGTACATCCTTTTCAAGAATATAAACTAACATTAGGGATTATAGGTGGCATTATTTTAGGGATTGCCGGAACTTTCCTCCCATATACTATGTTTTCAGGAGAACACCAATTAAAAGAATTAGTGAATGAGTGGACAGAATTATCATTTGGGGTGCTGTTTCTTTCAGGTGTTTTAAAATTATGTATAACGGCAGTTTGTTTAAATACAGGTTGGCGTGGAGGACACATTTTTCCGATTATATTTGCTGGAGCAAGTATTGGATATGCTATGGCCACTGTCATACCGCTAGATCCAATTGCTTCTGTAGCTATCGTGACGACAGCCATTTCAAGCTATGCATTACGAAAACCAATCGCTATTACAGTGCTATTACTTATGTTTTTCCCAATTAATTTATTATTACCGATGCTTGGAGCTGCAATGATTGGAAATTTATTTCCACTTCCTAACAATAGTGAGAATAAACAAGCGACTAGCGCAAATATCGAATAGTAAATTGAACTACCCCCACCTTCACTTCGTTTAGAGGAGGGGGTCTTCTCGGTTAAAATGATAAAATTTTCCTTAAAACCTCAAAAGAACTAACATTTTAAAATTTCATACAGCTCATCAAAAGTTTGAATTTCATAAGTCGGAACTATCCCGCTATCGTTTAACTTCTTTTCAGGATTAAACCAGCAAGTATCTAGCCCGGCTAGCTGCCCACCTTTAATATCTGCACTTAAAGAATCCCCGATAATTAATCCTTTCTCCACAGAAAAATTAGAAATTCGTGCAAAGACATACTCGAAGTATTCCTTCATTGGTTTTTGATAACCAGTGTCTTCTGAAACAAAAATGCCCTTAAAGAATGAATGTAATCCTGAATTATGCAAACGTTTATCTTGCGTTTTAGAAACACCATTTGTCACAATATATAAATCATATTGGGCTTGAATATTTTGTATGAATTCAAACACTCCATGAATAAGCTGATTTCCTTCTTCTAAATAACTACGATATTTTTTTTCAAATAAAAGGCCATCCACCTCTTGACCATACTTCTTAAATAAAATTGAAAATCGAGTATTCACTACCTCATCACGCTCTATTTTTCCTTCTTCAAAGGATTTCCACAGATTTTGGTTTGTTTTTTTGTAATGTGCTGCAATTTCATCAGTTAAAGGAATTTTTTGTTCCTCAAAAAGCAAATGTAACGCTGTTCTTTCCGCTGCTTTAAAATCTAATAACGTATCGTCTACATCAAATAGTAATGTTTGATATTTCTTCATGTTGCTTCTCTCCCTTTCTTCTATCAAAATACACTTTTTCTTTTGTCATCAAACAAATCGTATCACTCCTGCTTGTAAAAAGAATAGGAGATATCTCATACTAAATGCGAGGTGAAAAAATGAAAATCGAAAAAGATTCAGATAAGATTCCCAGTTATGTAAAATGCTTCAACTTTCAAACGTTCTTTTCGTTTGATATTTTGCCATATATAGAAGTTCATTCGTTTCAAAAAAAAGAAACCATTTGTAACGAAGGAGAGGAATTTCCCTACCTCTATTACTTAATTTCAGGAAAAGCAAAAATATATATGAGCCATCAGAACGGCAGGATTTCCTTAATTAATTTTATAAAAGCACCATCAATCATTGGAGAATTAGGATTAATTGGAGTAGAGACATTAACAAAAGGGATTGAGGCTATGGAAGCATGTATCTGTTTAGCTCTTCCCTTGAAAGATTGTCGCCATCTCTTATTACAAGACGCCCATTTCTTACAGCAATTGTGCAAATTCATTGGAGAAAAAACAATTACTCGAACTGAACAATATGCCAAAAGCTATAACTACCCTTTAGAAAATCGATTAGCGGCGTTCATTTTGTTAACAGAGCAAAGCAATTGTTACCTTGAAAAACATACAGAGGCCTCTGAATACTTAAACGTTAGCTATCGTCATCTCTTATACGTATTAAAGCAATTTTGTCAGCAAAATTGGTTAAAAAAAGAAGGAAGAATGTATTTGATACAAGACAGAAAGCAATTACAACAGTTAGCAGATGAACTCAAACGACAATAAAAAAGCAGTACCAATGCCATAAAGACATTGATACTGCTTATTGAGTAACGATTATTTTGTTCATTAGAATATGCTTGCTACTTTAACAGCTTTCTCAAGACCTTCTGCAATAATCTCTTCTGCTTTATCTGGGAATTGATTATGACCTTCAATGATAACAGTTTCCATATTTGTTACACCGAAGAAGCCCATCATGCTTGCTACATATTTAACAGCCATTTCTACTTCTGCTGCTGGTCCTTCAGAATATACACCACCGCGTGCGTTTAATAACGCAATTTTCTTATCTCCAATAAGACCTACTGGGCCTTCTGGTGTATATTTAAATGTTTTACCAGCGCGGTTTAAGTAATCGATATATGTGTGCAGTACAGCTGGAATTGTTAAGTTCCATAACGGGAAACCAAATACTACTTTATCAGCTGCAAGGAATTGATCTAAATATTTATCAGCAACAGCTACTGCTTTTGCTTCTTCTGCTGTTAAATCAAATCCTCTACTTGCTTTAAATGTGCCGTTAATCATATCTACTCCTACATATGGTAATTCTTCATTGTATAAATCAAGTTCTACCACTGTATCATTGGGATGTGCTTCTTTATAACTTACTAAAAACGCTTCATATAATTTCACACTAACTGCTTGGTCCGCTGGGCGGTTGTTAGCTTTTACAAATAAAACTGTTGTCATGCCTTTTTTCCTCCTATTACTTACTCTTACGTTGTTTATTATCTACTCACTAAAAAGGGACAATCCCTTGTAATTATTGTTGTTTACAAATACATTTTATCCTCTCATCCTAACAATTTCTTCCTCACATAGACGTATCTTTTCATAAAAAAAGTCCGCCTCCTAAAGACTAACTAAGTCCTACGACTTTTGTCTTATACGACCCCATTTTTCACTGCATATAAAGCTGCTTGTGTACGATCCGATAAATTTAATTTTCCTAAAATACTACTTACATGAGCTTTTACTGTTTTTTCTGTAATCACTAACACGGATGCAATTTCCTTATTACTCATCCCTTTTGCCAAGAGCTGCAACACTTCATTCTCCCTTGCCGTTAGTACATCTACATGAATATTTGATGACTCCTGTTTCTCTTCTTGCGGCAAAGTTTGAGAAAGAAGTGTACTTGCTATATCAGGGTGAAGCTGGATATTTCCTTTATATGCGCTACGAATTGCTTCCACAAGTTGATCAGGCTCGACATCTTTTAGAATATATCCGCTTGCCCCAGCTTTTAAAGCCGGCAAGACATGCGCTTGATCGGAAAAACTAGTTAATACGAGTACTTTCACATTTGGATATTCCTTTTTGATGCATGCGGTCGCTTCAATCCCATCCATCTCTGGCATATACAGGTCCATCAAAACTATATCTGGCTGTACTTCTTGAACCTTTACCAACGCTTCTTTCCCATTATTCGCCTCTCCAACCAATTCAAGATCCTCTTGTGTGCTTAAAAAAAATGCTAATCCTTTTAAAACAACTGTATGATCATCAACTAATAATACTTTTATCTTCACAAGTTTCCCTCATTTTCACATCGCATTATAATGGTACGATAACTTTTATACTTGTTCGCTTTTTCTCACTTACAATCGTAATCCATCCGCCAATTAACTCTGCGCGTTCACGCATTGTTGTCATACCGAGCGATTTCTTCTCTTTTATATCTTTTTCTATAAAACCGAGGCCATAATCAACTACCTCTAAGGACACTTCTTTCTCTGTTACTTTCAAATAAATTGTCGCCTCTGTTACCCTTGCATGTTTACTCACATTATTTAAAGCCTCTTGTCCAATTCGCCATAATGTTTCTTCCACTACACGCGGTAACTCACGCACACCTTTAACTTGCTCACGAATGTTCAGCCCTAAGTTCTCTCCATATTGCTTTAAAGCGAGTAGCAAACCTTTTTCTAACCCTGCTGGACGAAGTTGCCAAATAAGTGCTCGCATTTCTTTTAAGGCACCTTGTGCTAATTCCCTCATCTCATGAAGAGATTGATCTACCGTTTCATTTTGTCCCTTTAAAACAGCTTCGGCACCCTTCGTCATAAATGTTAATGAGAATAACTTTTGTGAAACTGAATCATGCAGATCCCTTGCCAAACGGTTTCGTTCTTCCATCCGAGCAAGTTCACGCCGCTGTTCATTTAACCGTAAATTCTCAATCATTAATGAAATATGATTCGTTAACGCTTGTACAATATCTACAGTGTTCTCATCAAACTCTCCATGCTTCGAACTCACGCATAAAACACCAAACACTTGATTTCGAATTTGTATTAGAGCAACAATGCTAGAGGCATTAGACTGTCTTTTCAACAAAACAGGCTGATTTTTTTCTATCGCTTCTTTTGCAATACTCCCTAACTCCATATCTCTTTCCGATACATATTTCTTATAGCAAGCTCGCATGGATATCTTTTTTTCTTCTTGTATAAAAAATGCAACTTGCTCCCATAGAAATACATCTCCCACTTGTTTTACAACTTCTTCTGGTAATGTATTTAACTTATGAATTTTTCTTAGTTCCTGAATAAAACGCTCTAGTTTCACATAATAATGAGCCCGTTTCTTTTCATTTTCATATAGTTTCGTTCGTTTTAAAGCTGTTCCAATTTGCAGGGCAACCGATTGTAATAGCATCAGTTCTTCTTCAGAAAAATGTGTTTTCCCTGGACTAGCGACATTTAAGACTCCAAACTCTTCTCCGCCAGCTTTTAATGGAACAGTTGCATGATGAAGAATTCCTTCTGTATCACCCCAATTATTTTCAACCGCATTGTTAATTCGTTTACATTCAATAATATTAACCGCTCGTTCTAATTTCCCCTCCACAAAACGGCGTAAACACCAGCATTCTCCTTCGCACATTGGCTTTTTATCTTGAAAGGTAAGCGCTGCTGGTAAATGATAATCAATTAATTTTGTATACCTACCATTTTCATCAGCAAGAAAAATCCATCCTGTTGTTAATCCTGTTACATGCAGCAATTTTTCTAATACCGCTTGTAGCACATGATATGTATCATTGGATGTATTTAATGTTTCTGCAATCTCTTTTAATATCGCTAATTCGCTTATACGGTTCTCCTGAAACATAAATTGTCTCCTACATACAATATTTTCTTTTCTCATTGTACTAAATTCAATATATTCTCAAACAAACAAGTAACTTTTTCACTTTGTACTTATTCATAAGATTGATATAATGGTTAAAAATGTAGTTTTCATTATATCACCTGAGGGGGCTTTCACAATGACATTAAACAAAGCACTTACAATCGCTGGTTCTGACACAAGCGGTGGCGCTGGTATACAAGCGGATTTAAAAACGTTTCAAGAACTTGGTGTATACGGAATGACGTCTCTTACAACAATCGTAACAATGGATCCACATAACGGCTGGGCACATAACGTATTCCCGATTCCTGCTTCTACACTCAAACCACAATTAGAAACAACAATTGAAGGTGTTGGTGTTGATGCTTTAAAAACGGGTATGCTTGGATCTGTTGAAATCATTGAAATGGTTGCTGAAACAATTGAAAAGCATGATCTACAAAATGTAGTAGTAGACCCAGTTATGGTTTGTAAAGGGGCAGATGAAGCATTGCATCCTGAAACAAATGACTGCTTACGCGATGTACTTGTTCCAAGAGCATTAGTTGTTACACCAAACCTATTTGAAGCATATCAACTAAGCGGTGTGAAAATTAATTCTCTTGAAGACATGAAAGAAGCTGCTAAAAAAATCCATGCTTTAGGTGCAAAATATGTACTAATTAAAGGCGGTAGCAAGCTAGGTACAGAAACTGCAATCGATGTATTGTACGATGGAGAAACATTTGATCTTTTAGAATCAGAGAAAATTGATACAACAAATACACACGGCGCAGGTTGTACATACTCTGCAGCAATTACAGCAGAACTTGCAAAAGGTAAATCTGTAAAAGAAGCGGTAAAAACTGCAAAAGAATTCATCACAGCAGCAATTCGTCACTCATTCAAGATTAACGAATATGTAGGACCAACACATCACGGTGCATATCGTAAATTTGCTGCTGGAAAAGAACTTGTATAAGGAATAAAGTGAAACTTTAATCAGTCCTCACCAATCGGACTTTTACGGGTAGTTTATCTCCCACGTAATTTCTTTGCTTTCGCTGAACTTTGAGGTGGGAGTATTACTGCCCGCAAATAGCATCATAAAAACAAGCTATCTATAGATAGCTTGTTTTTTATGATGCTAATTTTACTTCTATCAATTCCAAAACTTTTTACTTTCTTGCTGTTTCACGTGAAACAACAAAAAAGTAAAAAAAGAGCGACGAATCGCTCTTTCTCTTCAACAACACCTTGATATTTTTCCACCTTTCGCATTGAACCTAGCTTCTTGCGCCTCAGCAAAAAACTGTTTTCGACATAAAATCGGTGCTTCTGGGTGGTACTCTTTCATATGGGTAACGTACGTTTCATAACTTGGTACTCCAACAAGCAAACTAATAAATTGCTTTCGTGTTCTCCACACCTTCTCCAATTTTTTAAGCATAATTTCTCGACTCACTTTCATCTCTTGGAATATATGGTGCTTCTTTTAATGGTATAGATTTATTTTGCAATACTTTAATCCATATACGAATAGCAGAAATAAGAACTGCTATTACAACTAACATGAAAATTCCACAAAGCGTAGCATCGATATAATCATTGAAGATAATTTGCTTCATTTGTGCCACATTTTTGGCCGGTGCTAGTATTTCCCCTTCATCTAAGGCGCTCTGGAATACTTTTGCATGCGATAAAAATCCAATTTTCGGATTCTCATGGAATAATTTTTGGTAGCCTGCTGTCATCGTCACAATCAGCAAACCTACCGTTGGGATAAGCGTAACCCAAACGTACGCCTTTTTCCCCATTTTGAACAATATCGTTGTTCCGAGCAATAACGCAATACCCGCTAACATCTGGTTAGCAATTCCAAAGAGTGGCCATAATGTATTAATTCCACCGAGCGGATCAACTACACCTTGGTATAAGAAATACCCCCATCCTAACACACATAACGTTGTTGCAATCACATTAGCCAGTGTAGAATCTGTTTTCGCAAATGGTTTATATACATGCCCTAAAATATCTTGAATCATAAATCGTCCTACACGTGTACCAGCATCAATTGTCGTTAAAATAAATAGTGCTTCAAATAAAATAGCAAAATGATACCAGAATGCCATCATCGCAGTTCCACCGATTACTTGTGAAAAGATGTAGGCCATCCCAATTGCTAATGTTGGCGCTCCTCCTGTACGAGATAGTATCGTTTGTTCACCAACATTTACAGCAAGATCCTTTAATTCATTTGGTGTAATTGCAAATCCCCAAGAAGAAATAACTTGAGCTGCTTGTGATACATCCGTTCCGATAAGAGCTGCCGGACTATTAATTGCAAAATATGTTCCTGGTGTTAATACACAAGCTGCGATCATGGCCATCGCCGCAACGAACGATTCCATTAACATTGCCCCGTAACCAATTGGTTGTGCGTGCCCTTCTCTTTCAATCATCTTCGGCGTAGTACCAGAGGAAACTAAAGCATGGAATCCTGATACAGCCCCGCAAGCAATTGTAATAAATAGAAACGGAAATAGATTTCCGGAAAACACTGGACCTGTTCCGTCAATGAACTTGGATACAGCCGGCATTTGTAAGTTTGGTGCTACAATTAGAATTCCAATTGCTAGCCCAACAATCGTTCCGATCTTTAAAAATGTACTTAAATAATCACGTGGAGCAAGGAGCATCCACACCGGTAATGCAGACGCAATAAAACCGTATACAATAAGCATAATTGCAATTGTTTCACCGCTAAAAGTAAACATGCTTGCAAGCGTAGGATTCTCAGCTACATACTGTCCTCCAACAAGAGATAAAAGAAGTAAAATAATACCGATAACTGATCCTTCTCCAACACGCCCTGGGCGAATATAACGCATATAAACACCCATTAAAATAGCGATTGGAATTGTCGCTGCAATCGTAAACATTCCCCAAGGGCTACCGACAAGTGCTTTCACAACTACTAAAGCTAATACTGCTAATAAAATGATCATAATACCTAAAATACCAATCATCGCAATTAATCCTGTTACAGGACCAATCTCATCTTTAATCATTTCGCCTAATGATTTTCCATTACGTCTCATGGAAGCAAATAAAATAACAAAATCTTGTACTGCTCCTGCAATTACAACTCCAACAATAATCCAAATTGTTCCTGGTAAATATCCCATTTGCGCTGCTAAAATCGGCCCTACTAATGGACCCGCTCCTGCAATTGCCGCAAAGTGATGTCCAAATAATACCCATTTATTTGTTGGAACATAATCCTTTCCATCATTTAGCGTCTCAGCAGGTGTTTGCCGATTATTATCTAGCTCAAATACTTTTTGTGCAATAAATCTACTATAAAAACGATAAGCAACTGCATATACAGAAACAGCTGCTACTAATAGCCATACAGCATTAATTGTTTCACCTTGTGATAGGGCAATTACACCAAATCCGGTTGCTCCTAATGCTGCGATGATACCCCAAAGTAAAATTGACTTAAACGCCTTCACATACAATCCCCCCTATACTACTTCTTAGTGGAGATTGTACTAAATTTTCTGAATATTTAATTTGAATCCTCCTTATCATGAAGGATTCTTATGTTAACATGTTGAAATTCACTTACAACTTGTCATAGTTCAATTTTATTTCGAAGTCGTTTTACATAGTTTCGACTAACAGGAATCGGTTTCTCATCATACCTATCTAAATAAAGGTTATACGTTCCATTATAATAAGGCTTTAATGCCTGAACATGCATAACATTTATTAAATAACTTTTATGAACACGTAAAAAATCATATGCTGTTAATTTATTTTCCAATTCTTGAAGTGTATATGTTGAAATATACTGATTATTCGCTGTATAAATTGAAACTGTTTTATTCTCCTTATTCTTACTTACATATACAATATCCTCTGGAAAAATATACGTAATCCCTTCGTGACTTTCAATCGGAAGTTTTCGCAAATGGCTTTTTATTTTCTTTCCTTTGTCTTGTTCCATTCTATATACGAGAAATTGTAAATCTTCTTCACGAAATGGTCGTAGTAAATAATAAAACGCTTGGAAGCGAAAAGCTGTTATCGCCTCTTCTATATCCTCACCGATAAAAATAAACTTTGTATCGCAATTTAATTGTTGTAATAAACTAGAGAATTCAAACCCTGTACCATCTTTTAATTCTGTATCTAAAAAAACGAAATCAGGAATATGCTTTTTAGCTACTTGTAAAGATTCCATTCCTGTTCCTGCTTCAAAGCACTCTACATTTCGCATATTTTCTGTAAATATCTCAATGAATCGATTTCGATGTTCTGCATCTTCCATGATAAGTAAAATTTTCATCTGCCCAACCACCTAATTCTTTTGTCCATATGTCTTGTTGTATACATTCGCCTTAGTAAGAAACAATCCCTTTTTCTAGCCTTATTTTCTATTTACTATACCATCACTTTCCTTAAAAACACCAAAAAAGGAAGCCTCTTGGACTCCCTTCTTTCGTTATACCAACTCTTGCTGCTTCGTTTCTTGCCCTAGCATAACTACTGCAAGCACTCCAATTAAAATGGAACCGCAAAAAATTGTAAAGATCAATGAAAGAGACGCTTGTGAAGCAACAAGATAACCTACTAGCAATGGACCGAGAATACCACCAATACGGCCAAATGCTGCAGCCATACCTGCTCCAGTACCGCGAATTACTGTCGGATACTGCTCAGGTGTATATGCATATAACGCACCCCATGCTCCTAAATTAAAGAAGGACAGTAACATTCCTGCTATCACCAATGTTGTAAGCGATTCGGCTACTCCAAAGACGTACGCACTGCATGCTGTGCCAATTAAATACGTAACTAACACAAACTTACGGCCGAGGCGTTCAATAAACCATGCAGCAGTAAAATATCCGGGAAGCTGTGCCAATGTCATAATTAATACGTACTGGAAACTTTTTATTAGACTAAATCCTTTTAGTACCATTACACTTGGTAACCAAAGAAACATGCCATAATAAGAAAAGACAACACAGAACCATAAGATCCATAACATAATCGTCGCTTTTCGATATTCTCCAGACCAAACCGCCTTTATATTTGTAATAACAGATTGTTTGTTCTCAACTTTTTCAAATTGCGGCGAATCTGGTAGATTCCATCGTAAATATAGTGCATAAAGAGCTGGAATCGCACTTAATACCATCGCTACTTGCCAGCCATACTTTGGAATTACAAAATAAGAAATTAGAGCTGCAATTAACCAGCCAACTGCCCAAAAGCTTTCTAGTAATACAACAATTCTCCCGCGTTCATGAGCCTCAACACTTTCAGATACAAGTGTCGAAGCTACTGGTAATTCTCCACCAAGCCCCATACCGATTAAAAAACGCAATATAAGAAACATAGCTAATGTTGTTGTTAATGCCGTTAACCCACTACCGATAGAAAATAATAATAATGTCATAATAAAAACAGACTTGCGCCCCAACTTATCTGCTAATATGCCAAATAAAAATGCTCCCACCGCCATACCAATAGAATTGATACTTCCGATCCATCCCATCTCCTGACTACTTATTCCCCATTCTTTTTGCAGCGCAACGATGACAAATGAAAGCATGCCAACATCCATTGCATCAAATAACCAACCAAGCCCGGCTATTCCAAGAAGCTTGCGCTTTGAAATTTCTTTTATATCCCCCACTAGAAGTCCTCCTTACACAGGTGTCTTTACACTTCATTTTACATGTGTATATTGTATAAGTAAAATACTTTTATCCCTATTTTCACTTAAAAGTTTCCTTTTAATCTTCCCATAAAATAGAGCTTCCATTAGTGGAGAATACTACATTTTTAGCTTTCACAAATAAAAAAAGTAGCGAAATATCGCTACTTTTTCGAACGCATCACTTCTTTTAGAAATTCAGCTAATACAAGCTGCCGACGCCAACGCGTCGGATTGCTACACAGACGGTAAAACCATTCTAGATGAATTGCTTGAATCCATTTTGGTGCACGTTTTACTTCTCCTGCCCAAACGTCCAGACTGCCACCTACACCAACAGCTACTTTTGTTTGTAAGCAATGCTTATTATTTTGAATAAAGTTTTCTTGTCTTGGGAATCCAAGAGCTACAAGTAAAATATCCGGTTTTACTTCTTGAATGCGAGCAATGATGCCCTCTTCCTCTTCTTGTTTAAAATACCCATCCTGCGTACCAACAATAGATACAGCTGAATAAGTTTTTGCTAAATGATCAGCAGCACCCTTAACAACATGTGGTTTCGCTCCCAGTAAAAAAACAGATACAGATTTATTCTCTTTCGATAACGCTCCAAATAAATCACTCATTAAATCAAAACCTGCTACGCGCTCTTTTAATGGTGTCCCTAGCATACCACTTGCCTTTACAACACCAATACCATCCGGTGTAATCAAATCTGTTTCTAAAAGGGTTTGATGAAAACTTGGGTCTTTTTTGGCACACATTACGATTTCTGGATTCGCTGTTACAACTTGAAATGTATGAGTTTGTTCTGATTCTAGCTGCTTCATGATATATTGAATTGTCTCTTCCATTGTCATCGTAGAAAAAGGGACACCTAAAATATCAACTGTTTGTACTGCCATAATTATAATCCTCTCTATTTCAATAAAAGTTTTTTATATGCTTTATAAGTATCTTCATATAGATTTCGTAATGAGAAATGAGAAAAAGCATGCTCATACAAACGTTCACCCATCGCCGCTAATTCGCCATTCTCCCACTTCTTATATCCTTCCTCTAATGCACTTGCTAATGCATGTGCATCACCAATTGGCACAATCCATCCGTATGTAGGATCGACAATCAACTGTTCCATATCACCAACATTCGTTGCAATAGACGTTAAACGTTGATTTGCAGCTTCTAATAACACAAGCGGAAAGCTTTCACTATAAGAAGTTAATAAATTAATATCGGCGGATGCATATAATTCTTTTACATCCGAACGATGACCTAAAAATAATACTTTATCTTCTAACCCTTTCTGCCTTACTGCTTCTTTCAACTCTTCTTTAATCGGGCCATCGCCAACTAACAATACTTTCATATTAGGAGTTGTTATTTTTTGCAAGGCATCGAATAAAATATTATGCCCCTTTACAGGGTGAAGGCGGGCTACTTGAATCGCTGTAAATACTCCTTCTTGTATACCTAATTCATCTTTTAAGTTATAAGGTTTCGCTGGAATGTCATCATACTCAATCCCGTTATAAATGGTACAAATTTTATCTGCTGGCACACCGAGTGCCACAGTATTTTGCTTAAAACGTTCTGTAATTGCAAAAAATAAATCAACTTTCTTATATGAATGTAAATTTAACTTTGTAAAGATCCAACCTTTCAAACCACGTTTCATAAAATCAAGAGTTGGATCACTATGAACTGTTGTTACCCATTTTGCACGTATCTTCCTTTTTAGAAGAGAAAGATAAAAGTTCGCGCGCGCACCATGTGTATGCACAATATCAAAGTGTCCTTCGTTAATAAACGTACGTATTTTAGAAAGAATCGATATGTCATAACGAGATGATTGAGAAAAAACGTGCACTTTAATTCCGAGCTCTCTTGCTTCTCTAGCAATTGCACCTTCTTCAAACACAACTAGTTCAACTTCAGCTTTTGGAAATTGCGACAAAAGTGAAATAATGTGGGTTTTTCCGCCACCTTCTTCTGCTCCAGCATTCATATGCAACACTTTCATCTCTTTCTTCCTCCATCTTTATGTTCTCTTATAGTTTACTATAACAAAAAATAAAAGCTAACGTGACGCTAGCTTTTATTTTTCTATCATTCAATTTCTAAATCAACGATTAAATATGCAAAAATCACAGCGAAATAAATACTTACTCCAGGCGCTGTAAATACATGTCCCGCTATAAATGCAATACCCATACCTAATCCTAATGCGGTTGCTAATAACCCGTATCTTACTGTAAATACCTCTTTAAACCTAGTTACTAGTACGAGAAGAATTTTCACACCGAAGTATAAAAATGGGATTAAAAGTAGGATGAAACCGACAATCCCAAATGTATAGAACCAATCATGAAAGTCCCTTTCAATTAGCTTCGGTTTCTCTTTGAAATTCCCAGCATATCCCATACCGAATAATTTTTGAGATGTTGGAGCTTCTGCATAGTAATCTTCATACATTTTCTCAAATATCTCACGTCCACTGAAGATTATTGCTTGTGTTTCCTCTTTTTTCTCTATTTCTTTTGCTTTTGCTTTTTCCTCTTGTGTTACAGGCGGTTTATGATGCGTTTTTTCTTCCTTCTTTTCTTCCGCCTTTTTCACTTCTTTTTTCTCATTAAGACCTTGGACGTGAAATCCCATATTTTTTAAGAATGGCGAAAACGGTGTATATGCTAGTGCTCCAGCAAAAACAACAGTTGCAAGGATGCCATTCAGTAAATATGACTTCTTATTTCTATCTTTACGCTGTAAAAATGCCTGAACAAAGCACATGAAAACAGCAACAACCATTGTGCCAAAAATGGCTCCAACTCCCACCTTCGTACCAACAGCAAATAATGAGAAGATAATTAAAATAGAAGGAATCCAAAAATAACTTTTCGCTATGCTTGTTGTTTTTTCAATTGAATATAGAACAACAATTGGGCATATAACTGCTAAAATAGATCCTAGTTCATTTCCTGCATAGAACCACCCACGTGAACCAAGTTTCACCCACTCGTAGCTATTATAATCAGTTCCTGTCGCAATTGAAATAACCATGATACTATTTATAATTAATGCTGAATACACAATATAGTTACGCATTTTTGAATATGCATTTGCTTTTTCACGTAATGATTTAAACACAAAAATGTAACAAGTAAGCATGATAAATGGATATAATGCTTTTGCTATAAATTTAATTTCTTCTCCCAACATGATAGGGCTTTTAACCAATTTATTATTTACTAAACCTGCAGCAAGAACAATTCCAACTACTATTAAATATATGATATATTTACGATTTTCTTTTTCTCTTGCCTGAAATAAAATATAGATTCCACCAAGAACCATTACAAATAGACGCGTAATAATTCCAATTGTCGTATCAATCTTTAAAACCATGATGCAAAATGACGTGAGTAAGTCTAAAACCGGCTGTAACATAATGAAAATCAATAAAAAATTCCCGAATTTATTACTTAAATTATTATTTCCTAACATCTCGAACCCCCATAACTATCATTACCTTATCTCACTTTATACAATTTACAATAAACTTCTAACTCGTCTCAAATATTTATTATACCATAATTTTTTAGTTAACCACTTCCTATTTATGCAGATAAAAGATAATAAATCCCCTTCTCACATGTCATATATCTGGTATCTTCAAACGCTTTCTTTTCCCATTTTTTCTTTTTTTCTACATGTAACGAAAAGTAATTGTTATTTCTAAAACTTTAGTGTATATTTTGCTCTGGAACATCTTTAAGAGGAAGGGATTAGAGCTATGTTATTAATCGAAATATTTACGTTTCTTGGCATTGTCGCCGCTGCCATTTCTGGTACATTAGTTGGTTTAAAGAAAGATCTAGATTTATTTGGTGTCCTTTGTTTAGCTGTAGCTACTGCACTCGGTGGCGGAATTATTCGTGATATTATGATTGGTAACCTACCTCCCGTTGCATTTGTACAACCGATTTACTTTTTAGTCAGTGTATTAGCAGCTCTCTTTACTTGTATGTTTTTTGAACGCATTAATAAACTTCAAGTTGTAATCATGCTTTCAGATGCTGTCGGTTTAGGCGTTTTTACTGCTATTGGCGCAAACGCTGCAATGTCGCATCACGTTGATGCTTCATTTTTAGTTGTTTCGATGGGTGTTATTACAGGTATTGGTGGAGGGATTATGCGCGATATTTGCGCTCA
Organism: Bacillus sp. 95MFCvi2.1; assembly: GCF_000374965.1. Taxonomy (NCBI): domain Bacteria; kingdom Bacillati; phylum Bacillota; class Bacilli; order Caryophanales; family Bacillaceae; genus Bacillus; species Bacillus sp. 95MFCvi2.1. The sequence goes on from NZ_KB895703.1 coordinate 63,512, forward strand.
AGATATTCCCTATGTATTCCGTAAAGAGATCTATGCAATTGCTTCTATTCTAGGTGCAATTAGTTTCCTAATTACGTATGAAATGGGTGCACACGTATTAGCCTTTTATATCTGCTTACTAGTAACGTTCATCATACGTGTAGTCACTGTTATATATAATGTGCATTTTCCAGTCTTCTTTAAGGCTCATGCAAAAGCTAATAAAAGTCATTAAGAGAATTCAAATCGAATTCTCTTTATTTATAATAGTTACTCCTTATTGCCTAAATATAAGATCAAACCTTCCTGCTACGCAAGGCTTCACTTTATTTTTTGAAAAATAGCTTTTGACAATAGGATGACAACATATATACACCTAAACTTTGTAAAATGAAAAGACTTGGTATCGTTAAACCATCGTGCACAATATCTGCATTAAAAAGCTTCATTCCAATATATCCTGTTATAAGTAACAGTAACAACATATAGCCTTCGCTCTTTTGTTTCTGAATAAGGAAGTGTAAAAGCGCAATTGACATAAATAAAGTTACAGCTATAAAGATGAGTTTTTCACCTTTTAGCAATATTCCATTCATTCCCTCTGATGATACCTGATCTATACTTGGCTTAACCACAGCTAACCGCTCTGCTTCTAACTCTTTTAACTTTTGACTCAAGCGCTCTTTCATACTTTGTGCTTGAACGGTTTCTTGTTTATTACGCTCTTCCCCGATTAAAACCGATTGCACATACGCATCGTTAGAAATGGCATACTGTTTTATTCCCATTGCTTGAATCCCATAATTCACAGCAAAATGAGTAACATAAAATACGACTAAAATCCCTATTAATTTTAACAATACATTTTGTTTATCTGCACTTTGGAATACTTCCACTAGCAAGACATACACAATTACTAAAATAAGTATAAATATGCCTACTGGATACATCATATTACTAAGAGCAAGTAGTATCGCAGCACATGCCCACATGTAAGAATGACTCAATCCTTTATGTAGTAATATATAACTCGCAAAGTAAAATAAAAATATAGAGAATAATTCCCCTGTTAATAATGAACATGAAAGAATATTTGGCAAATATAGCGAGTAAAACACTGCAGCAATTCGGCCACATTCTTCTTGAAATAAACTTGCAGCAATTCGATAAATGAAAAACGCTGTTCCTGCACAATACAAAACATTAAAAAATTGCAAAACAAATGTAGCATCGCCAAACACACGAATCAATACTGACTCATATATAATGAAAGGTAATTGACTAACAACAGTTACATTACTGCTTCCTAGCGCAACTTGTTTTGCAGTCTCATACATAGCTCTCATATCACCTATAACTGGAGCATCAAAAAAGAGAACTGCTCCAAGCCTAACCAGCACTGTCATACTCATTAGAAAAATGAGAAACTGTTTATCCGTAAATCGATATTGCAAAATAGAAGCAAGAAGTAAAAGGAGTATCACGAAAATTGATAGCACAATCGTTAAACTTGTGGCGCTTCCTCCCAAAAATTGCTTACTTCCCTCGAAGGCGTTCCAGCAAGAATAAACAAAAAAGGCAAGCATAGTTCCAATAATTATTTTACTAAAAAAAGATGAAAACCCTGTTTGTATGTTATTCATATGTATATTGCACCTCTATTTCCATTCATAACACAACGATTCTATCATGAATGGGCACATGACAGTTAGAAAATTTACCCCGCTATTTGCGAGCAAGTAATACTCTCACCACGAAATTCAAATAGAAGGAGCGGAATTAACTAGGAGATGAACTGCCTGTAAAAGTACTAATTGATTAGTGCTAATAATCAGTGAGGGATGAAAAAAACTACTGATTAAAGTTTCACTTTATATAGAAAAATATAACATTCACTTTTTCGCTTGCAATGTAAGCGAAACCTCTTTTACACTACAATCTATACAAATTAAATTTTCTTTCAGTTACACGCATAGAAATACAATATTATTCTATTTTAATGAAGTAAACTTTTTATCGGATCTCAATCGTCTAAATAACAAATAATATTCGATAGAAAATACCCATCTTTTTTATATAGGAAACAGAAATAGGAGTAGATTATATGGATAAGAAATTTATGAGAGAATCAAAAGCAATTAAAACAACGCGTGTTTTCCCAAATGATTTAAACAATCATCAAACATTATTTGGCGGAAAATTATTAGCGGAAATTGACAGCATCGCATCTATTGCAGCAGCAAGACATAGTAGGAAACATTGCGTAACGGCCTCCATTGATTCCGTTGACTTTTTAACTCCAATCCATCAAACGGATTCCGTTTGCTATGAGGCATTCGTTTGCTATACGGGAAAATCATCTATGGAAGTATTTGTGAAAGTCGTTGCAGAAAATTTATTAGAAGGGGAACGCCGCATTGCTGCTACTTGCTTCATTACATTCGTAGCATTAAAAGATGGCAAGCCGTCTTCTGTACCTCAAGTGTTACCAGAAACAGAAGAAGAACATTGGTTATACAAAACCGGAAAAGAACGTGCACAAAGCAAAAAAGAAAACCGTTCAAAAAGTAAAGAAATGGCTGATGTATTAACACTGAGCAAACCTTGGAGTGTATAAATTAAAACATCCATCAATTAAGGAGACTGCCTCAAAGTAACTGAGTAGATACTTTAGGGCAGCTTTTTTATTTACATAAGAATAATCTTCCTTTTCTAATATAATTAGCATTGCATTCTGTCTAATTTCACTCTTGTTACCACATGAATTTCAAAGAGATCTATTCCGTATCTTTTACTTGCATCCCCTCTCTATGTTCCTTTGTATTCACCGTTACAGAGATTTCATAATACCACTATACTTACTATATAATCGTCCACTAGCCTAAATACAAATAGAACAAATCTCATATTTCACCTGAAGTCTTTATTCTATCTGACCTATCAACCAATAGTTGCTTTACAAAGTTTATGTGAGGTAAACTTATACCCGTAGTTATTAACTACAAGTAATAATAATTGATTCATTAAGGAATCTATTCCAATAACTAATATGATTCACATGAAAGGTACTTTATTTGACTTTCATTTGTACGGAAAGGTGAAATTATGCAAAAGTCACTTGTATCAAATATTTTCTATAAAATATTGCTCAATACCTTTAATATCATTCTTCCAATTTTAGTAGGCCCTTACGCATACCGAACACTCGGGGCTACTTCAATAGGAACCGTTAGCTCCGCTGAAACCATTTTTAATTATTTTTTCATTTTTGCTGTATTTGGTGTATATCAATATGGATTACGTGAAATCAGCTTAGTAAAAAATGATAAGAAAAAAGTTTCACAATTGTTCACAAGTCTATATGTGATTAACTTTACAACCAGTATCCTGGCTCTAGTGACATTCGTACTCTTTAGCTACCTTGGATATGGTGATCAGAATTTATTTCCTGTACTGCTCATTTTCGGATTCAATTTTATTTCAAATTTGTTTTACGTAGAATGGTTTAACGAGGCACATGAAAATTATGATTTCATTACGAAGAAAACAGTTATCGTCCGACTTACTTATGTCGTGCTTCTTTTCGCTCTAATTCACGGAGTAGATGACTATAAAAAATTCGCTGGCTTATTAGCTTTATCAACATTTTTAAACCACATTATTAGCTTTGTATATGTGAAGCGTCAAGTCAAATTTGATTTTTCTAATTTAACAATTGTTCCACATTTAAAACCTTTAGTATTAGTCGTTATCTTTTCAAACGCCAATATGTTATATACACAATTAGATCGCCTCTTCTTATTACAAAATAAAGGAGAAGCTACGGTCGCTTTCTATGTAATGCCCTTTCAAATTATGACCATTATTAATACACTTATGCTAAGTGTTGTCCAAGTTACAATTCCAAGGCTTTCTTATTTATCAGGAAACGCAACTGAAGGAGAATATGAATCATTACTAAACAAAATCTCAAAAGTATATTTCATTACGTTGTTCCCAGCTGCTATTGGTTTAATGCTTATCGCTCACGGAGCCGTTATTATTTATGGCGGAAAGCAATATGCCCGAGCTGGTGACACATTAATGGTTTTCGCATTTTATATGATTTCGGTAGGAATTGAATCTATTTTATCCAACCAAATTATTTATGTGAAAAAGAAAGAAAGTATTTTAGTTCGCTTTTTATTCATTTGTGGTTTTATAAACCTTGTATTAAATTTTGCGCTTGTATTCTTCCATGTACTTACACCAACAACAGCAATTATTACAACAACGATTGCTAACTGTGCATTGATTGTATTGGAATATATTTATATAAAAAAGAAATTAAAAGTAAATTACACATTATTCGATATGCAAAAGCTAAAATACCTGTTTTATTCACTAACATTTTTACCAATAGCATTCTTAGTGAATACGATAATTTCCGGACAAATTCTACAAGTGATCGTCACAATGTTAGCATGTGGATTGGCTTATGCACTTATCCTATTCATAGCGAAAGATGAAATTCTCTTTATGCTATTAGACAAAATAAAAGCAAGATTTAAAAGAGCTTAATGTAAAATGACGTAAGAAATACAAACTATTTTCTGTATATGAACAAATGAACCCTCTTGAAGGAGCTGTTACAATTGAAATTTTCTTTAATCATGGCCACTTGCGGCAGACGTGATGACATTCTTGATTTACTAAACTCATTAGAAAAACAAACTTATAAAAACTTTGAGCTCATTGTAGTTGACCAAAACGATACACCAATTTCTGATCTCTTTGAAGATTATAAAGAAAAATTTTCCATCAACTATATTTATACGCCTATTAAAGGATTATCCCGTGCCCGTAATGCAGGATTAAAAGTAGCTGATGGTGATATTATCGCATTTCCGGATGATGACTGTATTTATGAAACAAACGTGTTGGAAAGCATTCTAGAAACATTTAATAAGGATAAAGATATTCAATTTATATCAACAAATACTACAAATGTTGAAGGAACAGGCTCATTAGTACATGCGCCAGAAACAGATATTATTTTAAATGATAAATATGGATTCATGGGACCGTCTTTCACACTATTCTTTACGAAACAATTTGTGCACGATGTTGGTACATTTGATGAAGACTTAGGTGTTGGATCAGGAACAATTTACGGAGCTGGTGAAGAAACTGACTTCGTACTACGCGGTATGAAAAATGGATATACAGGACTATTTAAAAAAAAACTATTCGTATACCATCCAGTAAAAGAAGAAGTCATTAATGAGCAATCATTAAAAAGAGCCATTTCCTATGCCGGTGGTTTCGGAAGAGTAATTCGTTTACATTATGGCTTCCCATACTTTTTACGTGCGGTTGCAGCCGCTACATTCCGTATGACGCAAAATATTTCGAATGATAAACGCAAATTCCATGCAAATCGTTTAAAAGGAATCGTTCGAGGATATTTTAAATAGAAGAAAAAAGAAGAGCAATCGTTCAATATTAGAACAGTTTGCTCTTCTTTTTTATCTAGCTTCCCCCTCCAAAAACAAAATAGTCTCCTTTAGTCCCTCACGGTAAGCTGTCTTTGGCACTTTACCAATACAACTCTCATACTTTTCTCCACTCAATACAACCGGTTCTTCTGTCAAATACAACATTTCTACAAACTCTTTCATTTGTTTATCAAATAAGCCAAGCATTCCAATCATACGTTTTTTTACAGTCATTATAGGTTTTGTATATCCAGTTAATTCTCTTATATGCCCGATCATCTCTTCCCCTGTAATTACACCCGCTCCTGGTATGTTCCAGTTTTGCCCGTATGCACTATCACGTAATGCTAATTCAACCATTGCCTTAGCTCCATCTGGCGTAAAAATATATTCCCTAGCAAGTTTCTTATCCCCGACAAAGCTAGATATTTTATTTGCAAGAACACCTTGTAACGTATGATGAACAAGCGTACTTTCTGCATTTGGCCCATAAAAATCTGGGAAATGAGCAGTAAGTACCGGTACACCAGCCTGTTTCGCCATCAATTCAAGCTGTAAACGAATTTTCCCCTTCTTTGTATGTGGATTCTTTACAGCCTCTTCCGTTACCTTCCCTCGTCCTTGTCTTCCATACGCATAAATATTATCTACCACCGCTAATTTAGCACCGTGATGTTTCGTCGTTTCTAATATATTTTTTAGTAACTCTGGCTGTTTTATCTCCCAATCTGTATACGGAATATTTACAGCATGAAAGATCACATCTACATCTTTAGCAGCTTCCATTATATCTGCTTGCTTAAATACATCTTCCGCTATTATTTGTATTCTTTCCTCATCGTAAAACAGCTTTTCTAGCTTTTCCTTATTTCTCGCAAAAGCAATTACATCAATCCCTCTCCCGCACAATTCCTTTGTAATTGCATATCCCATTGCTCCAGATGCTCCCAATACTAACGCCTTTTTCATCTTAATCCCCCTTTTAATTAACCACCGTTCAATTAATTGTAAAAAGAAAATCACTTACATACGAAGCGATTTTGCAATAAAATTCACATGTGCTTTAGCTAAATCTTGTACATCTTCAAACGTTTGGACATTTCTACAATAATGGGATACAAACCCATGTAATGATAAAAAAACAGACCATATAGTCATTATGCTTACCTTTCCATTACATAAGGAAGATATAACATTAGCGAACTTATCATAACTAGCATTTGGCTCATCTGCTAGACATTCTTTTAATTCTTCATCTTTAATCAAAAACATAATTTCATAATGACTTTGATTTCGTAGACCAAATTCAATAAAACCTAATAACACTGCTTTTAATTGTTCTTCTCGCTGTAAATTTTGAGCAATCGTTTCATCTAGCCTTTGATCCAATAATTGAAAATCTTGTTCAACCATCGCATAAAAAAGCTCTGCTTTATTTTTAAAATGATAATAGATTGATCCATGACTATATCCTAATTCTGCTGCGATTTTACGCATTGAAGTATGCTGATACCCTTGTTTTATAAATAAATCCCTCGCTGCATTCATAATCATTTCTCTCGTTAATTCTTGTTTAACTGCTCTTCTTGGCGACATTTCTCATACCTCACAATTTAATTAACCACCGTTCAATTACAGTATATTCCTTTTATAAAAATAAGCAACCCTATTTTTGAAAAAATATACATTTTGAAAGGATAGCATTATATCCAAGAATTTAGTATCATGATTCAAGATACTATTTTGAAATGGACGGAGGACATTATGAGCTTATTAACAGTTGAAAATTTAGGTCATACATTTGGTGATCGTACACTATTTAAAGACGTATCAATGCGTTTATTAGCAGGAGAACATGTTGGTTTAGTTGGTGCAAACGGCGTTGGTAAATCAACATTTATGAATATTATTACTGGACAACTTATCCATGATGAAGGACGCGTAGAATGGACACCTGGTACACATTACGGATATTTAGACCAACATACAATATTAACACCGGGCAGAACGATTCGTGACGTATTAACAGATGCGTTCTTACCTTTATTTGAGAAAGAAAAAGAACTCAATATCGTTACTGAGAAAATGGGAACAGCTACGCCGGAAGAATTAGAAGAACTTCTTGATCAAATGGCAGAGATTCAAGATGCGCTTGAAGCAGGTGGTTTCTATTTATTAGATATTAAAATCGAAGAAGCTGCACGTGGTCTTGGAATTGATGCAATTGGATTAGACCGTGATGTTTCTGCATTAAGTGGTGGGCAGCGTACAAAAGTATTACTTGCAAAGCTATTACTTGAACAACCAGAGGTACTATTACTTGATGAGCCGACCAACTATTTAGATGTTGAACATATTCAATGGTTAACAAATTACCTAAAAGAATATCCACATGCGTTCCTTTTAATTTCCCATGATACGGAATTTATGAACAAATGTGTTGATGTTATTTTCCATCTAGAATTCTCAAAAATGACGCGTTACACAGCGACATATGAAAAATTCCTAGAGCTAGCTGAAATCAATAAAAATCAACATTTAAACGCTTATCAAAAGCAGCAAGAATTCATTAAAAAACAAGAAGATTTTATCGCAAAAAACAAAGCTCGTTATTCTACGACAGGCCGTGCGAAGAGCCGTCAAAAACAACTAGATCGCATGGAGCGTATTGATCGCCCAGAAACAGCAATTAAACCAGAATTCTCTTTCAAAGAATGTCGCGCAAGCAGTCGCTTTGTCTTTGAAGGTGAAGATGTAGAAATTGGATACACACATGCATTATTACCAAAATTAACGATGACAATTGAGCGTGGAGAAAAAATCGCGATTGTTGGATGTAATGGTGTTGGTAAATCAACATTATTAAAAACAATCCTAGGTAAAATCAAACCATTAAGTGGGAAAACAAGCCTTGGTGACTTCTTAGAACCTGCATACTTCGAACAAGAGGTAAAAGCTGAGAATTTAACACCAATCGACGATGTATGGAATACATTCCCAAGCCTAGATCAGCACCAAGTTCGGGCAATGTTAGCACGATGTGGTTTGAAAAACGAGCATATTTCTCGTCCATTAAGCCAATTAAGCGGTGGAGAGCAAGCGAAAGTCCGTCTATGTAAATTAATGGGTGAAGAAAGCAACTGGATCCTGTTTGATGAACCAACAAATCACCTTGATGTTACAGCTAAAGAAGAATTAAAAAAAGCTTTAAAAGCATATAAAGGAACAATCCTTCTTGTATGTCACGAACCAGACTTTTATGAAGATTGGATAACGAAAGTTTGGAATGTAGAAGAATGGGCTGGGCAAAACGCTTAATTATCTATATTAAAAATCCTTCCGTTAATGCGAGATAAAAAACAAGCAGCTGTTCTGAACAGCTGCTTGTTTTCTTAGCTTATTCTTCCATACTAAACATATAAGTACTACCAAAAGAACAACTATATAGCTTTTTTATTAATAATACTTCTAAGGATATGATATCTTTCTATCTTATTTTATAATTCATCCTGTTAATAGGATCGATATCATTTTTCTTATTATAAATTTGACTAATACCATAAGCAGCTAAAATAACCATAGGCATTGTAGCAGAATAATGATATCTTGGCGCTACTTCTACCAACATTTGTGCTAATGTTAACCCTATCGTGTAAAGACAAATAATGAAAACTGAAGATTTATTTCTATTTTTAAATGCTTTCAAAACACCTATCAATGAGGTTGCAATTAAAAAATAATAAAAAATATTAGACATTACAGCGTATCGTACATTATGATCTATTACTGATTGTGCATATCCAACAGCTTGACTATCTTCACCTAAAAAAATGATAAACTTATCAAAAAATAGCTTTGGAAAATCTATACTACCACTTTGTATTCTCTTCTTTGCTTCTTCTAACATTTGTTTTTGAACCTCATTCGCAGTCCATCCTGGTCTATCATTGTAATGTAAAAGCAATTCAGAGTCTGCCGCATTCCATGTTCCTGAACTTTCCGTGTTAAATCCTACATAAAAATTGTATCCAGGTGTTGATGCTATCTCTTCTCCCAAACGCAATGTTATATAATGATTTGCTGCTGAAGAAAAAACAAAATATCCCAATATGATAACACCTATATATGTCACCTTATTTAAAAATATTTTTTTATTACCCATATGCCCTGTATCTATTATAAAAAGCCATATAGCTAAAGCTATGATAGGCACCGCTGCAATTGGACGTACCATATTCATTAACGTAAGTAATGCAGCTAATAAAACTGAATAAAGGAGCAATTTTTTAACACCCATATTGGGGAGCTTCTCATAAACAATAATCATGATCGCCCAAATTAACAGCAGTATTGTACAATACAGCGGTTCAGAAATTGCAAACATATTATAAATAGTTTGTGAAGGCAAAAGAATCCATAAAATACTTGCAGTTATTGCTGTTTTAACACCGCCAATTTTTCTACATATAAAATATATTAATCCCATTGATATCGTCGACAATACTACATTAACAATAGGTGGAATCATATAACTTACTCCAAATATTTTAAAGAAAATACTTAAGAATGATGCATATCCAAAAATATGTGGAAACAGCGCTACATACCTGCTACTAATAACAAAATTTTTGCTGAGTGATTCTGCAGTATAATAAAAAGTTGCATAATCTACGAGTGGCTCAATTTTATATAAGAAAATCCAAGTTAATTTAACTGCCAAACAAACAATTAATAATACCAAAAAACATTTTGTTTCGTTTAATTTTTCAAGATACATTGAACCTTTTCTAAGTATAAAAGTCCCAATCAAACACAAGAATAAAAAACTAACTACCAATAATACATAATTGTGTTTTTGCGTATCAGAGAAGTAATTAATAATTAATACTGAAGCAAAAAACCCGTAAATAATGTATACGGTTCGTGCCGAAAAAGTTGATAACCCTTTTAAAAATGCGTTCAACAATTTCACCCCTTTTAAATTATATTTATACAAGAATATTACAAGAGCATCTTTATATTGTTCACAAAAACATTCCTAAATACTGGTCTGCATTACTTTATAAAACACGGAATAACCCAAAAATTCCCGAGTATTATTTTCCTCATTAAAACAACTCTCATATATCCCAATCATTGGATTCCACTACAAATTACTATACATTAATAACACTGGGATTGCCATATTCGATTTGATACCAACGATTAGACTAATCAAAGTTATATAAAAGGAAATTTTTAGTCCCTTATATCAAATTTGTAAACAATAAGAATTATATTTCTAGGAGAAATTCCCCATTCACCCTTCATCTCGCCTAACTTTTTTCCTTCAAGAAATTTTGCAATTAAAACATTATTATTTCTAAATATTAGGATTAAAATAAAAAATGCTATTCGTAGTAAAAAAATTAATCTACCCAAAATATGTAACATGTTACTAACATCTATGCTATAATTGTTAGTTGTTAGTTGTTATGTACGAATAACATTCCAGTACAATCTATTTTATTTATATATTTTATAAAGATGAGGATACTATTATGGAGAAATTCTTAAAGTTCGGTTTAGTAGGAATCTTTAATACACTGATTACAATTATTAGCTATATAATCTTAGTTAAATTTGGAATGAATTACCTTATTGCAAATATTATTTCTTATTTAATTGGCGTTGCAAATAGCTATTATTGGAATAAAAATTGGGTGTTTCAATCTAACGGTAAAAATCTATCAATTTTTTTAAAATTTCTGATTGTAAATCTAATCGTATTAGCTTTTAATACATTTAGCTTGTTTATATTGGTAGACAAACTTTTATATAATGAATTTATTGCACAAATTTTTGCGATCGGTATTGGTATGATGATAAACTTTTTCCTTAATAAAATTTGGACGTTTAATCAAAGCGAAAACTCCTACTAATTAGAATCTATTAAAATTTATTGAAACTATGGAGGACAGAAACATGGACAAACTCGTTTCAATTGTAGTTCCTATGTATTTCGAAGAAGAAGTAGCACAGGAATGCTATAATCGTTTAAAATCTGTCATGATTCAAAATAATATCAATTATGAATTTGTATTTGTAAATGATGGAAGTACAGATCGAACAATGGAAATTTTAAAAGAAATTGCTGCAAACGATTATCGTGCTAAAGTCGTTAATTTCGCACGTAATTTCGGTCACCAAACAGCTGTAACAGCAGGTATTGATTGCGCAAGTGGAGATGCTATCGTAATTATAGATGCAGACTTACAAGATCCGCCAGAAGTCATTCCTGAGCTTATAGCAAAATGGCAAGAAGGCTATGAAGTTGTTTATGCAAAAAGAAAGCAACGTAAGGGTGAAACTTGGTTTAAACTTTTAACAGCTAAATATTTTTATCGCTTCTTAAACTATATGTCTGATATCGATATTCCAAAGGATACAGGTGATTTTCGAATTATCGATCGTAAAGTAGCCGATGTTTTCAAACAAATGACAGAGCGAAATCGTTTCATTCGCGGGATGATGTCTTGGGTTGGATTTAGCCAAACATATGTTGAATATGAAAGAGATGAACGTTTTGCTGGTGAAACAAAATACCCACTAAAGAAAATGATTAAATTTGCATCAGATGGTATTATCGCATTCTCCACAAAGCCGTTAAGAATCGTCATGACTTTAGGTATAATGTCTGTTTTCATCTCCATTGCAGTTCTACTATACTCTGTTATTGTAAAATTAATCGGAAAAGATATCCAAACAGGTTGGGCATCTATTATGGTTGCCATTACATTCTTCAGTGGAATTCAATTACTTGGCCTTGGAATCGTCGGTCAATATATTGCTCGTATTTATGATGAAAGTAAAAACCGTCCAATTTATATTGTGAAAGAAACAATAAATGTCGATCAGAAAGATACTTCTGATCCTAAAAGAGAAACAGTACATTCATTATAATATAGAAACAAAAAGGTATCGTTGCAAAAATGTAACGATACCTTTTTTATCCCGATTAGTGAGCCCTAATAATCAGTGGTGGATGAAGAAAACCCCACTGACTAAAGTTTTACTTTATATAAAAAACCGACTTTTTCTCATATCAACTCTTTACGATAACCACAAACTTAAAACCCTTTTATATTATAATGCCCTTTAAGCCGTAATTTAAAATCCTTTAAATCAGGATAGGCATTTAAATTTGCTAACATTCCCTGAATAACTGGAACTCTCGGATTTAGCAACCTCATTTCAGCTTCGAGAACATCTAAAGTAACTAACAACTCATCATTTTCTAATTGATCTGCTAATGTACGTTTGAACATAACAATTTCCTGTAAAAAATGCTCTTTTGCCTGCTCTTTAATAAGCTCTGAACTACAAAAGAATTGTCCCAGCTTTTCTTCATGTAAAACAGGCGTATCCTTAGATTGTACAAGACCTGCTACAAGATCATCCACCCTCTTTAAAATAAATGATGAAACATGAAATAAATCTATTTCAGCTACATTTAAAATAATTAACTCTAAATAACCCCTGCATATCCCTTCTACCATAATAACAAGATCTAAAAGATATGGAGTAACCTGTCCACCATAAATTGATAATAAACTATTTCGATAAAATGCATGTGACTCGAGCTTCATTCTCATCATAAATGCTTCTACTTCTTTATTAAAAGGAATTGCATTTTCTCTCGCGTGCATAATAATGAATTCCTTATGTTTTTGTACATCATTAAATTGACAATGTAGTTGTTTTTCAAACTTTTCACGTGGCAGTAATGATTCTCCATCAATAGCCATCATCTTTTTATGGATTTTGTCATAATAATATCGGAGTGTCGCTAATAACAATTCATCTTTCGATTTAAAATATAGATAAAATGCTCCTTTTGATATACCGCATGCTGTTACAATCTCTTGTACCGACGTTGCGTTCACACCTTTAGTTGCAAATAACTTCATTGCCATTTCTATAATTAAACGTTCTTTTTCTTTCATATTTTCTCTCCTAATTCGATCTCGCATCATAAAATTTCACCTTAACTTTATCCCGCATTAACAGGCAGTCCCTCCACCTCTAGGTTCAGAGAGAAACGAGGAAGATAGATGGAGGGTAACTGCCTGTAAAAGCCCAATTGGTAAGGACTAACTATCAATGAGGGATGAAGAACCCTCCCCACTGATGGAAGTTTCCCTTTATTATACCATTCCTTTTCATTGACGACTGACCAATCAGTCAGTTATATTATGTATTAGACTGACCGATTGGTCAATACACGTTAAAAAGGGAGCGCAAACATGAACAAAATCATTAACTTTTCTTTAAAAAATAAGTTCGCAGTTTGGCTACTAACCATTATTGTTACCATTGCAGGGATTTACTCCGGCCTTAATATGAAGCTAGAAACAATTCCTGACATTACAACCCCTGTTGTAACGGTAACAACGGTTTATCCTGGTGCTACACCAGCAGAAGTAGCTGATAAGGTATCGAAACCGATGGAAGAACAGCTGCAGAATTTAAATGGCGTGAACGTTGTCAGTTCTTCCTCTTATCAAAATGCTTCGTCTATTCAAGTAGAGTATGACTTTGATAAGAATATGGAAAAAGCTGAAACTGAAATTAAAGAAGCACTTGCAAATGTAAAATTACCAGAAGGCGTGAAAGACCCAAAAGTTTCTCGAGTAAACTTTAATGCCTTCCCTGTTATTTCATTAAGCGTAGCAAGTAAAGATGAATCTTTAGCTGCCTTAACTGAAAAAGTTGAAAAAAATATCGTTCCAGGATTAAAAGGGCTTGATGGTGTTGCATCTGTTCAAATTGCTGGACAACAAGTAGATGAAGTACAACTTATCTTCAAAAAAGATAAGATGAAAGAATTAGGTTTAAGTGAAGATACTGTTAAAAATATGATTAAAGGTTCTGACGTATCCTTACCACTTGGCCTATATACATTTAAAGATACGGAGAAATCAGTTGTTGTAGATGGTAATATTACAACGCTCAAAGCTTTAAAAGAAATGAAAATTCCTGCTGTCCCTTCAGCAGCAAGTGGCCAAGGTAACACTAGAACAGGAGCAGGTTCCCAAGCCCAAGTGCCACAGATGAATCCAGCTGCAGCCAACGGAATTCCCACTGTTACATTAGAAGAAATTGCTGATATTAAAGAAGTAGGAAAAGCCGAATCTATTTCGCGTACAAATGGAAAAGAAGCAATCGGTATCCAAATCGTAAAAGCTGCTGATGCAAATACAGTTGATGTCGTAAATGCGGTCAAAGACAAAGTGAAGGACTTTGAGAAAAAATATAAAGACTTAGAAATCATCTCAACATTTGACCAAGGTGCACCGATTGAGAAATCAGTTGATACTATGCTTAGCAAAGCAATATTTGGCGCCATCTTTGCTATTGTTATTATTATGTTGTTCTTACGAAACATTCGAACAACATTGATTTCTGTTGTCTCTATACCACTTTCTTTATTAATTGCTGTTTTAGTATTAAAACAGATGGATATTACACTTAACATGATGACGCTTGGAGCGATGACCGTTGCCATTGGGCGCGTTGTCGATGATTCGATCGTTGTTATTGAAAATATTTACCGACGCATGTCCTTATCAGACGAAAAATTAAAAGGTAGAGACTTAATTCGTGAAGCGACAAAAGAGATGTTTGTTCCGATTATGTCTTCAACAATTGTAACAATTGCAGTCTTTTTACCTCTTGGACTTGTAAAAGGTATGATTGGTGAAATGTTCTTACCGTTCGCTTTAACAATTGTCTTTGCCTTGTTAGCTTCATTACTTGTAGCAGTTACAATTGTACCAATGTTAGCACACTCTTTATTTAAAAAGGAAAGTACAAGAGAAAAACAAGTACATCATGAAGAAAAACCAAGTAAATTAGCAAATGGCTATAAACGCCTGCTTGGATGGGCATTAAACCATAAAATCATTACATCTAGCCTTGCTGTTCTTTTATTAGTAGGTAGCCTTGCACTTGTACCAATTATCGGTGTAAGTTTCTTACCATCTGAAGAAGAGAAAATGATTATTGCAACGTATAACCCTGCACCAGGGCAAACTTTAGAAGATGTTGAAAAAATTACAACAAAAGCTGAAAAACACTTCCAAGATAAAAAAGATGTAAAAACAATTCAGTTCTCATTAGGCGGAGAAAACCCAATGAGTCCAGGTAAAACAAATCAAGCTATGTTCTTCGTTCAGTATGATAATGACACAAAGAACTTCGACAAAGAAAAAGAACAAGTTATTAAAGACTTACAAAAGATGGCAGGAAAAGGTGAATGGAAAAGCCAAGACTTCGGAGCAAGTGGCGGTAGCAATGAAATCAAGCTGTACGTATACGGAGATAGCTCAGAAGACATCAAACCTGTTGTTAAAGATATTCAGGACATCATGAAAAAGAATAAAGATTTAAAAGATGTTGACTCTAGTATTGCAAAAACATACGCAGAATACACATTAGTCGCTGATCAAGAAAAATTAAGTAAGATGGGGCTAACCGCTGCCCAAATTGGAATGGGACTTTCTAACCAACATGATCGCCCTGTCCTTACTACAATCAAAAAAGACGGTAAAGATGTTAACGTATATGTAGAAGCAGAAAAACATGATTATCAAACAATTGATGATTTAACAAATCGTAAAATTACAACACCACTTGGCAACGAGGTTGCTGTTAAAGATGTTATGACTGTAAAAGAAGGTGAAACTTCCGATACAGTAACACATCGTGATGGTCGCGTTTATGCAGAAGTAAGTGCAAAATTAACATCTGATGATGTTTCTAAAGCATCTGCTGCTGTCCAGAAAGAAGTAGATAAAATGGATCTTCCTTCTGGTATAGATGTTTCTATGGGTGGTGTTACAAAAGATATTCAAGAATCATTTAAACAACTTGGCCTAGCAATGTTAGCTGCGATTGCCATTGTATACTTCGTTCTTGTCGTTACATTCGGCGGTGCACTTGCACCACTCGCAATCTTATTCTCGCTACCATTTACAATCATTGGTGCCCTTGTTGCCTTATTGATTTCTGGTGAAACGTTAAGCGTATCGGCAATGATTGGTGCCCTTATGTTAATCGGTATCGTTGTAACGAATGCAATTGTTCTCATCGACCGTGTTATTCATAAGGAGCGCGAGGGGCTATCAACACGCGAAGCATTGTTAGAAGCTGGCGCAACACGCTTACGCCCAATTCTAATGACTGCAATCGCAACAATTGGTGCCCTTATCCCGCTTGCACTAGGATTCGAAGGAAGTGGATTAATTTCTAAAGGTCTTGGAGTAACGGTAATTGGTGGGTTAACAAGTTCAACATTACTAACACTTCTTATCGTTCCAATTGTTTATGAGGTACTCAGTAAGTTTAAAAAGAAAACAGTAAAATAAAGAAATAACCTCGCAATATGCGAGGTTATTTTTTATTTCCGAACAAGATTAAAAAATCTCCATAGCCTTCTTTCTCCAATTCCTCTTTCGGAATAAACCGAAGCGCCGCTGAATTAATGCAGTAACGAAGACCATTCGGACCTGGCCCATCTGGGAACACATGCCCAAGGTGAGAATCACCTTCTTTACTTCTTACTTCCGTACGCGTCATATTGTGACTAACGTCCATTTTCTCTTTTACACTAGCGGACATCACTGGTTTTGTAAAACTCGGCCAACCGCATCCACTATCGAATTTATCTAAAGAAGTAAATAGTGGTTCACCGGAAACAATGTCTACGTAAATTCCTTCCTCTTTATGATTCCAATATTCGTTTTGGAACGGAGGCTCTGTACCATTTTCTTGTGTTACATAAAATTGCATATCTGTTAATCGCTCTTTTAAATGCGCATTATCTTTCAGCCAATGCTTTTTAATAAACGCATCGCGTCCTGATCCTTGGCGATATAATTCATAGCGAAATGCATTTTTCTTATGATATCCTTGATGATACTCTTCAGCTGGATAAAATGTAGTAGCTGGGAGTATTTTTGTAGCAATTGGTTTCGAAAACCAACCGCTCTCAGCAAGTGCCAATTTTGAAGCTTCTGCTTGTTCAAGTTGTTCTTCACTATGATAAAAAATTACAGTTTCATAAGATTGTCCACGATCATGAAATTGACCTCCAATATCTGTTGGATCAATTTGCCTCCAATAAATGTCTAATAATTTTTCATATGGCATTTTATTTGCATCGAATGTAATTTGTACCGCTTCATAATGCCCTGTTGTTTCAGAACAAACTTCTTTATAAGTCGGGTTCTCTTTATACCCACCCGTATAACCTGAAATAACCTGTATAATACCTTCCATCTCTTCAAATGGTGAAACCATACACCAGAAACACCCTCCTGCAAACGTTGCAATTTCTACCTTTTCATTTATAGCCATTTATTTCACCCCAATTATTTAATTCTTCTTACAGTATGGCATAAGAAGTTAGAAGTTATAAAAGAAAAAGCACCGGCGTCTGATGCTTTTTTTACTCTATTTTTTAGCAGAATCTTTTTCTATCTCATCGCTCGTCACATCTAACACATCTAATAGGAACACAAAAATTGGTATACCAATAATAAGCCCCCACACACCTAAAAAGTGTTCAGAGAAAGTTAATACCATAAATGTATAAAAAATCGGTAAATTCGTTTTTTGTGACATGAATTTTGGATTTAACACATAACTTTCAAGCGCATGAATAACAGCAACAATTATTAAAATATAAACTACATACGTAATGCTACCAATATTATAAGCAATCATACAAAGCGGAACGAGCGAAATGATTACACCAGCTACTGGAATTAAGCCGAGTAAAAAGATCATTAACGCTAAACCAAGCAATTGTGGAAATCCTAAAATCCATAGCGCAATAACAGATAAAACGCAATTAACAATAGCAATTAAAAACTGCGCTTCAATTACTTTTCCGAAAGAACGTGCGAATTTCTTTCCGAAATATTCAATTTCATTATAAAAAACGGCAAGTCTGCTCTCTTTAAATTTCGCGGTAAAAGCGACAATACGTGCCTTCTCAAGTAAGAAGAATAAACTTAAAATAAGAGAAAGGAAAAATTGCAGCCCAAACTTCCCAACATTGGCGATGGATTTATAAAGAATGTCCACACCTTGCCCAATATATTTGGAAAGCTCCATATGGTTAATGGCATTAATTGCTGCCTTTATAATTTCATTATCTGGTGGATTTTTAAAGAATACATTAAACTGGTAGATTAATTGTGAGATTTGCACCGTTAGTACCGGCAGATACTTAACTAACGTAACAGTGATTCCACCAACTAACATCACATATAATAACGATATAATAATTTTTCGATTAATCGGCATAAAATGATCGAGTTTTCGAGAAATAAACTTTTGGAATCGATCCATTAAATACGTAAGAATGAACGTAATTAAAATTAAATTAAACATACTTTGTAGCCCATAT
This sequence comes from Bacillus sp. 95MFCvi2.1, assembly GCF_000374965.1. Classification (NCBI taxonomy): domain Bacteria; kingdom Bacillati; phylum Bacillota; class Bacilli; order Caryophanales; family Bacillaceae; genus Bacillus; species Bacillus sp. 95MFCvi2.1. The sequence continues at coordinate 82,424 of NZ_KB895703.1, forward strand.
AATATAAGAGCCAACAAGAGCAGTACAAGTAATCTTTGGAATCCTTTGCTTTGAAACAGGCTTTTCATTTGCATAATCGACGAGTGATCTCTCCTGTCCTATAAAGTGAGACTTTAATAAGTGGGATTTTCTTTATCTCTCCCACAAATCGAGTGCTTATGGACTCTCCTACCTATCTTCTTTGCTTTCGCTAGATTTAAGAACAAGATACATTAGCTACTTTCTATTTTACAATACAATAGTCCTTTTCAGAACGTATTATCTAAAGTATTAATGAAGATTTAAGGAAAATCTCATTTATTTTTATATAAAATAGGTCTTACCACTACTGTAACACAAAAAGCAAGCTATCAGTAGAAATCTGTCCTACGAATAGCTTGCTTTTATATTTTTCACAAAACATATTCTGTTAGCCGATAAATGGCATAAACATCGGAATAACAACTACCGTTACAACCCCAACGACCGTTACTGCAATACTTGCCATCGCTGCTTCTACTTCGCCCATTTCAATCCCAACCGCAACGCCAAGTGCATGTCCCGCAGTTCCTAGCGCTAATCCTTTCGCAATTGGATTTTTCACTTTAAATGTTTTTAAGAATAAAGCACCAAGTGCGTATACAATAACTGCGTTAAAGATAACTGCAAAAGATGTAATTGCTGGAATACCACCGATACTTTCAGATATTGGTAGTGCAATTGCTGTTGTTGCTGCCTGTGGTAGCATAGAGTTCATTACAGATGTATCTAAACCAATTGCTTTTGCGACAATGAACACGACAATCACCGAACAAACAGATCCAACAACGATAGCGGATAAAATTTGCCACCAATATTTTTTTAGCTTATCAACTTGTTTGTATAACGGAATTGCAAAGGCAATTGTTGCTGGCTCTAAGAAGAAACTAATCATTTTACCGCCAGTATTATATTCTTCAAATGTAAAATTTCCAACCTTTAAAAAGACAATACCAAGTACCATTGCTACAAACAGTGGTGTAAATAAGAAGAATCCTTTTGAATGTTTAAATAAGAATGTTCCGATCCCGTATGCGATTAATGAAACGACGATTCCGAAGTATGGAGTCATTGTGCTTGCCATGTTCATTACCTCCTAACCATATATGGTCTGATATATTACGCAACTTTTCCGTGTTTGCGTCCTTTATTTACAACATCTAATTGTTTTGTATCAGTTGTTTCTTTTTCATCTTTACCTAGAATAAATTGTGCAAATAAACCTGTTACTGCTAGTAAAATAATTGTTGCGACAACAATTACAGTTATGATCTGTACAAAGTATTGCCCCATTACCCCAAGAGAGTTAATAACGGAAATACCAGATGGTACGAAAAGAAATCCAATAATACCTGTTAACACCGTTCCAAGTGATTCAACCTGCTCCAACTTAATAACCTTTAAACATAATAGACTAAACAAAATGACTAATCCGATTACTGATGAAGGCATTGGAATTGGTAAGTGCGTTGCAATAATATGAGAAACCAACATGATAGCTGAAAAAACAAATGCTTGTGATAAGAAACTGTATACTTTTTTTGTACTCATTTTGGCCACCTCTTTCGATTTGGTACCTTCATTGTATATGATGTAAACGATTAAGTAAGCGTTTACATATCAGGACGTCAAATATACGGAATCAGTTACAAAAATAACGGGATGAAATGCAAAAGCTGCTTCTTAAATACGAAGCAGCTTTTTAAGTTCCTTTGCATATGTACGACTTACAGGTACCTTAGATCCCTCTTTCATAATTAAATTATAAGTAGAGTTAAACCAGGGCTGTATTTCCGAAATATGGTTGATATTCGCAAGAAAACTACGGTGAACGCGCATAAAGCTCGTTTGCGGCAGCTTCTTTTCTAAAATAACAAGCGTATCATGGGTTACGTATGTTTCCCGAATCGTCCTTACAGTTACTTTCCCGTCCACAAGTCCCACATAAACAATATCTTCAATATTCACGAGCACAATGGATTCTTCTATTGGCAATGCAAGCTTATGCATCTCCGCAGCTACATCTTTAGCTCTTACATCTTGGTTTTTCTCTGTTTCAGTTTGCTTTCGTTTCTTATATTTTTTCAGTGTCTGTGCAATTCGCTCTTCATCAAACGGCTTTAAAATATAATCTAATGCATCCACCTCAAATGCTTGCAGCGCATATTGATCGTAAGCTGTTGCAAAAACAATGGACGGTGGGTTCTTCATTTTCTTTAATATATTCGCAATCTCAAATCCATTATCATCTGAAAGCTGAATATCTAAAAAGACAAGATCCGGCTTATTCCCCATTAGCTTTTCTAATGCATCTTCCACGCAATCAGCTTCTTCAATTACATCCACTTCTTTCGTACGCTGCAATAAATATTTCAATTCATCCCGTGCTAACATCTCATCGTCAACTACTAATACCTTTAACACCGCTTTCTTCCTCCCCTATGTTTTGAATCGGAATTGTAAATAAAATTTCTGTCCCTTTTTCTAATTCACTCTCGATATGAAGTGTTGTATCTTTCCCAAACAGTCCTATTAACCGTTGATTAATATTATATAGCGCTGTTCCTGTTCCTTTTTCCGATGGAACGACTGCCCCTCCTAATTGCTCTAAGCGCCCTTGTTCAATTCCCTGACCATTATCTTTCACTTTAAAATGAACCATATCTCCCTGCGCGTGTGCATAAATTTCTACCTGACAAATTGGTTGTTTTTTCGGAAAGGCATGACGAAGTGCATTTTCCACTAACAATTGCAGTACAAATGGTGGGAGTAAAATTGTCTGTAATCCTTCTTCTATATATGTTTTCACCTCATATTTATTTGGGAACCTTGCTTGTTCTAATGATAAATATGCATGTACATGATTCAGTTCTTGCTCTAATGGAATAAGTAACTGGCGTGCTCCCTGTAGATTACACCGAAAATAAACACTAAGTTGCAATAAGAGCTTTCTTGCCTTTTCTACATCTGTACGGCATAAAGCTGATACTGTATTAATCGCATTGAATAAAAAATGCGGATTAATTTGTGCTTGTAATGCTTTTATCTCTGCATCTTGAAGTAATTTACTTTGTAATTCTGCCTCTCCTAACTCAAGCTGTGTTGAGAAAATCTTCGCTAACCCTTCTGCTAATTCTTCTTCCACACGGCTTAATTGGTTCGGATTTTTAAAATAAAGCTTTAATGTTCCAATTGTATTGCCATGCGAAGTTAACGGAATAACGATTGCTGCCTGCAAAGGACATTCTTCATGTTGACAGTTAATAATCTCTCGTGATTTCGCTTTCATTATTTTCCCTGCTTTTAATACTTCTTTTGATAATCCTGTAATTAAACTATGAGAAGGGATATGGTGATCAGACGCTAATCCAACGTGCGCCAATATTTTTTCTGTATCTGTTAAAGATACCGCATCTGTCCCTGTAAAACGATGGATAATTTGTGCCACATGTTTACAAGATTCCTCCGTTAAGCCTTGGCGAAAATAAGGCAATGTCTTATCAGCAATCCGAAGTACTTTATGAGTTTGTAAAGCCTTGGCATTTTCTTCTTGGCGTAAAATAGCTTGTACCATAGACAATAAAATAAAACTCCCGAAACTATTCACAAGAATCATCGGTATTGCGATTTTTTTTACAACGTCAAATCCATCTTCTACAATAGATAAGATCATAATCATTTCCAAAGATACAATAAAAACACTTAAAACAGCTGAGAATTTAGGTGTAATCACACGGTTATGCTTTTGAAAAACACGGCCAATATAACCGGTAATAATTCCTGCTAAAATAGATGAAATCGCACAACTAAGGGCTGTTGTTCCCCCAAGCATATAACGATGAATGCCAGCAATAAATCCAACGCCAATCCCGACAATCGGTCCACCTAGTAAACCACTAATTCCAACTCCCATAATACGTGTATTGGCAATCGTACTCGATGAAGAGACACCTTGCAGCCAATTTTCATTCATAATGGTATTCCCTGCAATTTCAATTCCTGTGTAATTGCTTATAATTGTAAATAACGAAAAAATACAAATAAGCATGAGCTTATCTTTATATCCATCTTGTTTATGAAGAAGGCGCCTAAATGTTTTAATATGCGAAAGTAAAAAACCTAATATAACAATTAATCCAACTCGTTCAATCATCATAAGCACTAAATCTAGCATCTGTGATTCATCCTTTATTTGTTTAATTAGTTTTATTATCGAAAAATAGTGAAGGTATCGTCAAGAAGAATGATATGTATCTCGCAGGATTTGTCCCTGTTATTATCGGTTTACTTGCTACAGGTGGTAATTTATTCGGAGCTCTATCACTTATTTTCATTATCTATCCAATTGGATTAATTACAATGCTAGTGTGTGTACCGGAAACGAAAGGAAAAGTACTAGATTAAACTTAATCAAAAAGCATTGAAATTCTACATTTCAATGCTTTTGTTTTTATTTATGAAAGAAATTTGGAGTCAGAATATCATTCGGATAAGGTTTATGATAGATGTGGGTAGTAGCTGGCGATAATGGTGGAATGAGCCATACCCAATTTCCCGTCACGACACGGCCACAAGCCGCCTCTTGCTTTTCAAATTGTCCAAACTGCTGTGCTGCTGTATGATGATCTACAATACTTACTCCTTGCTTTTTGAAAGAATGCAAAACAGCTACATTTAATTCAACTAACGCCTTATCTTTCCATAATGTACTGTTTCTCGAAGTATCCAAATTCATTATTTCTGCAACAGCTGGAAGTAAATTATAACGATCATGATCTGCCAAATTACGAGCCCCAATTTCTGTTTCCATATACCAACCATTAAAAGGAGCAGCTGTATAAGAAATGCCACCAATCTCTAGACGCATATCTGAAATCATTGGTACCCCATACCATTTTGCACCTAAGGATACAAATGGGTATTCTGGGTGCTCAATCTCAACCTCTTTTACCTCTTCTTTCGGAATTTCCCTATATACAGGTTCTCGTCCATCAACAGAAAATACGAGTGGCAATACATCAAAATGCGTACCTTCTCCAGGCCAGCCAAGTTTCTGACAAAATGCTGTAAATGGAATCGAATGAGAATCACCTATCACTTCCATTTCTGTTTCAAATCCCGCATAACGAATCAACTGATGGTTATAAATTCGAATGTTATTTTGTTCACCGTTATACTGCTTAAAAATTGTAATTGTCGGTTTAATTTTTCCGTTATTCGTTGCATATCGAATATGATGAATAAGTGCATTATATACCCCTTCCTCATCATTCACTTCACGAGCATCTAATATATGCATTTTATTCCAAAATAATCTTCCAATACATCGGTTACTATTTCTCCAAGCCATACGTGCACCATGAACAAGTTCCTCAAAGGTGTGTTCATATGTTCCTGTCCGCTCTATTTCCGACACAATTTGGCTGAGACGCTCTTCTATTTGCTGCTCTCTAGCAAGCTCTTGATAACAAATTGTAATAAACTTCCTTGCTTCATCTATTAATTCTTTCATTTTATCCATAAACAATCTCCTTCTACTTTAACAAGACACTATTACTTTACAGTATAAGCAAAAAAGAGTGTAGTAACAAACCAAATCAAGATACACCCTTGCAAGAAGGAAAAATCCCATTGCTCGTAATTGATGTATGGGAACATGCTTATTATTTGCAGTATCAAAACCACCGTCCAGAATTTATTACAAATTAGTGGCATACTGTTAACTGGGATCAAGTAAATGAAAAATATTTACAAGCAATTAAATCACAAGAATATTAATCATGCGTATAAGGTAAATTTGATAATGTAAACTAGTATCGTCGAAATCCTCCAAAATCCCTCGCATTGCCACCCGGGGATTTATGAATAATCATTATATTACTTCAATATAGTGTTTCAATATATGATTCACATCAGTTTCTAACTTTCTAAACTGAAATCCTAACTCTTTCGCTCTTGTATTATTCATCGTACAACTTGTCATGCCATTATACGGAGCTATATTTTTTCCTTCCGCTTCAATACAAGCTTTTATGCCTGTATTTTCTTCTATAAAATCAATAATTTCTCGCATAGAAATCACACCATTACTACATGCATTAATTGGACCATCTATATTCATCGTACTAAGATATGCTAGAAAACCACCTGCTTCTTTTTCATGGATAAAAGACATTTTGCCTTCTATATCTTCTACTACAAAAGGTATTTTCTTCACGATATTTTCAACATAAAACTGCAATCGCTTTGTATAATCATTTTCACCAATAACAACTGGAAAGCGCACTGCAATTACAGGAAATGTTGCATGTTTAAACAAAACGGCCTCTGCTAATCTTTTTCCTTCACTATAAGAAAAACCTTGCCTATCTCCATAAACAATTGGATACTGATACGGATTGAAATCATCTTCTTTTAAAGATAGTGCCGACTCATATACAGCCATTGAGGATGTAACAATATATTTCTTCACCTTACTATGAAGTACTTTGCATATAATCTTCGCTGCATTCGGACTATAGCATAGGTTATCATACACAACGTCATAACTTGCACCCGCTAACATTTCCTTTAGCATCCCTTCATCTTCTCGATCTACAACGACTCTTTTAACAGCACTACCAAACGAGTCTGTCTTAAGTCCCCGCGTTGCAATTGTTACATCGTGCCCAGCTTGCAGGAGGCTTTCAACTAATCGTTTTCCGAAAAATCTTGTTCCGCCTAACACTAATATTTTCGTCATATGTATCATTCCCTTAGTTACTTTAATGTTCTATGGTGACTGAATAAGTATTTGTAACTTCATTATACTTGAATTTATTTCCACATAAAAAAGAGAATCCAGCCAGATTCTCTTTCCCTCATCTTACTACTATTAACGTACTCGATATTTTAAAATGCAATAGCAGAAATATAAAATAGAAACTACCGATACATAAATCCATGCCTGATAAACTACTGGTGTTCCCCATATCCCCATAAAATAAAGAAGCGATGGCAACGTGAGCGTTACCCATGATTGTACAAATGCGATCCTACCAAGGTATTGGTTTATATTCTTTTTTTGTACATTTAACACAAAGAATAAATACCAAAGAAGCGCCCACATAAACCAAGTCAGTGCATTAACAATATCTTGGAATTGAACGAATGACACAACCATATAAAATAGTGCAACAAGAGCCACCCAGAGGCAAAACCATCCTAGCCCATTGCCACTCACTCCCGTAATAAAGGTGATACCCACATACAAATACGTTAAACCAAATAAAAAAGTGGCTGCATATGAATATACAGTCCAATTACTTTGATCAGAAATCATAATAAGGTAAAACGGAATGACAATTTGCAGCACCCCTACAAATAAATTAAAAACACCTGCGCTTTTTTCCTCTGCTTTTCCTAATATGACAAGACTGTTTAAAAACAAAGCTGCGCCTGAAAGCAATAACCCAACGTAACCCATATATGTTCGTGTGAAAATCATATTTTTTCACACCTTAACCTCCTCGTAACATAAAATTATACTAGTGATATTGTCCTACCCATTTCAAATTGCATACACAAGAAACAATTATTATTTCATGCGTACTAGCACTTTTTATTCAAAATAAGTCAGACTTCCTACCTCAAAACAAAAAGAAATCCAAAGAATGCAATCACTGTACCATATCATTAAAGCGTTTTCAAAATAGTATATTTCTTTCCAACAGTAGATAAAGTCAATCTCATATAACACAATCTGAAAACGATAACATCATCATAACAGCATTATATCTAAAAATAAACGCCGAAAATTCTGGAATAAAATTCAAAATCTATATTATTCCCTACCCATTTCTTTTAGAAACAAGTAGAAGCAAGCATTTGCCATATACCAAACTAGCACTTCTATCATAAAATATCGTAAATTAAAATTTATGTTTTATGAAAGGTGAGATTATATGCCTAAACAAGTCGTTCACTCAACAGATGTATTAACACGTGAACCACAAACAGCTTCTGTCGTAGCAAACATTGTAAACTTAGATAGAAATTATGCACGTTATATTAATGTAGAGATATGGGATTGGTCCAACCATTCTAATCCTATACAACTACCAATCCTAGTTGGAGAAAAGGAAAAAGCAAATTCCCCCTACTATCTTGATAGTGAAAAATTAGTAGTTCTGTATGCGAACTTAGATGACAAAATTAGTCTTTATGAAATTCGTATCACTCACTTCGATCATTCCAATATTATTACAAATTGCTTCGGACGTAGCTCATCTTCATCTACAGGACAAGAAGGTGATAAAGTATATCATAAACAACTTGTTCGAGTTCATCAAGGATATATTCCTAATCAAATCCTTTAATGAACATGCACGTAATTGAGCAAAATTAGAATCGCCCTATCTTAGGTTGATTCTAATTTTGCCGTCCCCCTCACTCTTCCTATCTATAATATAGTGAGATTAAATTTTCACTTCAAATTATTCCCATTAAAAAGGTCACATACCTCGTGATATGTAACCCTTACATAGAACTTATTAAATCACATAACAATATACACATACAAAGTGGGCCAGACTACCTAACAACACAAAAATATGGAAAACTTCATGATGCCCCATATATTTAAATTCTAGCCATTTTGGTTTTGCTCCGTAAATAAATCCACCAATCGTATAAAAAACACCACCAAGTACTAAAAACAAAATACCCTCTATGCTTAGATTTTCTGATAGCGGTGCAAAGAATAAAACAATTAACCATCCCATCATAAGGTAGATTGCTGTTGATAACCATCTCGGACAGTTAAACCAAAACATTTTAAAAACAATACCACATATAGCTGTAGCATAAACTAGCACAAATAATAGTAAACCATTTGCAGCCTGTAATGTAATTAAGCAAAAAGGTGCATATGTGCCTGCAATTAAAATGAAAATCATAGAATGATCCAGTTTTCTAAAGAAATAAATAACACGTTCGCTTGCTACAACACTGTGATACACAGCCGAAGCTGCATAAAGAATCATCATCCCTACTCCAAATAGAATAACCGCTGAAATTGTAGAAATAGATGGCATTTTCACAGAAACTTTCACAAGCATAGCTAGCAAAGCAATAAATGATAAAATGGCGCCTCCTAGATGGGTAAACGCATTAACTGGTTCTCTCACATAAGCATTCACATTAACAACCCCTTATATAATTACATGTAGTTTTTATAACTACATGTAATTATATACACAATTCATATAGAGGTCAACATTTACAATTCATTTGTTTCGTAATACCATATTTAAAGATAAAGTGTACATTATTCCTACAAAGGTGAGGGTTTATATGGAAAACATAAAGAACTTACTCGAAACATTACATTTAGAAAAAAACATTAGGCTTGAAGATATCCCTAATGTGGATTTATATGTAGATCAAGTTGTTCAACTATTTGAAAATAACTACGGTGATACAACAAGAACAGAAGATGAAAAAGTACTTACAAAAACGATGATCAATAACTATGCAAAGGGAAAATTATTCATCCCCATAAAAAATAAAAAATACTCAAAAGAGCATATGATTTTAATTAGTTTAATTTATCAATTAAAGGGTGCCCTCTCGATTAATGATATTAAAAGTTCTTTAGTGACTCTCAATGAAAGACTCATAAACGAGGATACTTTCGAACTGGATACCCTCTACAAAGATTATCTTGAACTTACAGAAACAAATGTTGAGAACTTTAAAAGGGATGTAGATAATCGGGTGGCTGAGGTAAAAGCTGCTGCTTCATTTGAGGATAAAGAATTAGAAAAACTCTTATTGCTAACTTCATTTGTAACAATGAGCAATATGTATAGACGTTTAGCAGAAAAATTAGTTGACGATTTGAAAGAATCTTAACCATGAATAAAGCCACCTACTTCTGAAGTGCACCCCAATTGTTAGACACAGTCTAACAATTGGAGGTGCACTTTTTATGGCTAAATTTTCTTCGAAAGAAAAAACACGAGCGGTGAGACGATATTTAGAGAGGACTGAAGGTGGAAAAACAATTGCTAAATCTATTGGTGTTCACTCCAGTATGCTCTATCATAGGATATATTCAGTTATTAGATTCAAGTGAACTAACAACATATAAAAAAGAACACTATTTGAAGATTATTAAAAATAAATCAACACGTTTACAGGCCTTAGTAAATGACTTCTTTGAACTGTCCGTTATTGATTCTGTTGATTATCAATTAAACCTTCATATGGTAAAAATAAATCACTTAGCATGGGAAACCTTAGTCGTTTTTTATGATCAATTTAGTGAAAAGAAAATGGAACCAAGTATTCATATACAAAACGAAGATATTCAAATCATTGCTGATGAATCTGCCGTTAAGCGTGTCATGGAAAATCTAATCTATAACACCCTTAATCATGCAAGTGGTAATATATCCATTACTCTACAAAAGCAAAAAGCATCTTACTATTTATCATTAGTAACGATGCTAAAAATGTAAGTGAAAAGGACATTCCTTTCCTGTTTGACCGCTTTTATACAACTAATCATCATCGATCTGGTAAAGGAACAGGGCTTGGATTAGCTATTGTAAAAACACTTATGCTGAAAATGGGTGGTTCACTTCAAGCAAAATTAAAAGATGGGCAGCTTCATATGATATGCGAATGGAAAATTCAAAAATAAATACCAAATAACTTTTTCATATCCCTATTGATCAAAAAAGTACATCTTACACCAAAAGAATGTACTTTTTCCTTTTTAATGACCTCTTTTCGAATTAATCTCCCTATCAAGGTACTTAGCTATGATATCTCTATCTGAACTATTAATAATCATGTTAATTCTCCCTTGCAAATACCCATATAACATCCAGTTTGAGCATTCTCTTAGCTGCCCATACTTATCTTTCTTGGCTTTAAAACATAATATCGTATCGTTCTTTTTTATTTTGTAATAGTATTTAAAAATATCATCATAATCTATAATGTATGCTCTTTGAATTTGATAAAGTTCCTTTACTTCATAAATCATAACTTTATGTCTTGTTCCAAAAACCACAAATCGATTTCCTACATCCATAAGCGCTAATGGCATTACGGCATAGTCTGCTGAACACATAATTGCACCCAAATAGTAGCCACCTGTAGCTCTTGCTTGGAATTGTAATTCAATAAATTCATTTTCTTTTAACTCATTATTTGCCTTTACTTCTATCTCCTGAAAATTTTCTCTAGCAATTCGTTTTCTGATATCTTTTTTCTTCTTCTCCAAGCTTCCAACAAGGCGCTCCCCTATTGCTTCAAATCGAGATATTTCTTGTTCATCCCACTGCTCGAAAACAATTTGATCTATATTATAGCTTTCACAATTCATAATATCCCTCCATTATCCTTTTTAATTTCTCCTTTCCCCTTGATAATCTGGTATAAACTGAACCGGTACTCATATGTAGTCTCCTTGAAATATCCTCTATGCTTTCATCCACAATATACCTTCGATAAAAGATACTATGATCTACACCATCTAACTGGCGAACTGCTTTCAAAACGAATTCTTTTTCCTCTTCTTTGAGCAATCCTTTTTCTACATCTTCATCATCTTGTAAAATAAGTTGCTCTATTGTTTGTTCAATTCTTTTTCTCTTCAACCTTCTTTTATAATCTAGTGCCTTAAACTTCGCAATAGAAATAATCCAGTTTTTAAGTTGTCCTTTTTCTATTTGAAAACTGTCTATTTTATACCAAAGTATGAGAAGAACATCGTTATAGCACTCTTCAATTTCTGCTCTTTCATGGTTCTCTCCAAGTACACTTCCGATTACTCCATAAATCAATTTACTATATTGAAGAATCAATTGATCCAATGCTTCCGTATTTTGTTTTTTTATTTCATCTACTAATTCCCTATCATTCATATCTTCTCCCCCTTCACTTATATATACGAATACAACAAGTTTATCCTTACATAATCCCCTTATTTTTTATAAAAAAAACTACCCACCTGTGAGAGTGGGTAGTTCCTTTTACTTAATAGCCTCATGAACCTTTAACTGCTTACCTTTTATTGTTGTGTTTTTCATTACTTTTAAAACAAGTGGGCCTTTTCCATTTAATATATCAACATAAGAAACATTATCTTGTATCGTAATAATTCCTATATCATCTGCTGTGACACCTGGGATTTTAGCAATTGTACCAACGAAATCTACCGCTCGAATCTTCTTTTTCTTCCCACCGTTAAAGTACAGCTTCATAATATCTTTATTTAATCCTGCACTTTTCTCTTTTTTCATAATTGGTTTCGCATTTATTTTATCTTCAAAGGCTGCCTTTCCCTTTGCAAGCTCCTCTTTTGACGGAGCTTCTATTTTTTGAATTTCAAAACCGATATACTCTTCAATTTCTACCAAGAATCTCTCTTCATACGGCGTTACGAATGTAATTGCTTTTCCGCTATTACCAGCGCGCCCTGTTCTTCCTGTCCGGTGTACATAACTTTCTTTTTCTAATGGAATGTCATAGTTAATGACATGGGTAATATTTTCAATATCAATTCCTCGCGCTGCTACATCTGTAGCGACTAAATAACGAAATTTCCCTCTTTTAAAGTCATTCATTACTGCAAAACGATCTTCTTGTATCATACCACCATGAATTTTATCACAAGGATAGCCAGAACGTTTTAACTGTCTGAACACATGGTCTACATTTTCTTGTGTGCGACAGAAGGTGATACAGCTATCTGGATTTTCAAGAGTTGTTATATCTTTAAGAAGTGAAAACTTCTCTTCTTCTCTCACTTCTAACAGGATATGTTCAATTTTATCTGTCGTAATCCCAGAAGCTTTAATCTCGACATGAGTCGGTGATTTCATATATGTATGAGATAAATTTTCAACGTCTTCTGGTAGTGTCGCGGAAAATAGCATTGTCATTCGATCCGTAGGTAATTCATCAATAATTGCTTCTACTTGATCGATGAATCCCATATTTAACATTTCATCTGCCTCATCAATCACCAAATATTTCAGACGCTCTAAAGAAAAAGTTCCTTTTTCAATATGATCTAACACACGCCCAGGGGTTCCAACTACAATATGTGTCTTTTGCTTTAATTCTAATTTTTGTCGTGCAAATGGTGATTTTCCATAAACGGCAGTCGCTTTAATCCGTTTAAATCTTCCTATATTCGTAATATCTTCTTTCACTTGCGCAGCAAGTTCCCTCGTTGGCGTAAGAATTAAGGCTTGTGGCTTATTTTCTTCCCATTCGACCATTTCGCAAAGCGGGATACCAAAGGAAGCCGTTTTCCCGCTTCCCGTTTGTGATTTCACGACAAGGTCTTTCTTTTCTAGTGCAACTGGAATTACTTTTTCTTGTACTTCTGTTGGCTGCTCATATTTTAAACTAGTAAGTGCTCTTACAATTTCCTTACTTAATGCATACTCTTTAAAGCTTTTTTTGCTCATATACTAACCTCATTTTGTTATGTATTTTAATTTTTTTATTATTTAACCATAACCTAAATATTATATTTGTCATTGCCTATACTTCATTATACTGAAATTATTTCCCTAATCGAAATCTATGTTCATCATTAAATTAAAAATCGGCTTCATCTACTTTGTATCACCTTTGGCAGTATGGACTTTGATTTGTTTGGAAATCCCATTCAGTGGAAGTTCATGTTCCTCAGACCGGAGATTTACCACCGCGTCACCATGGATACCCTTGTCTTAAGCTAACTGCTACTACTTACTGCCTTCGCGATTCGAGACTTGAACTCTAAAGAATAGACGCATACTGGGCGCATCAAAAAAAGAGAATCCCTTCAGATTCTCTACTCCCCTTCTTACACCCATTACCGTACTTGATATTTAAAAATACAGTAGCAAAAATATAAAATTACTCTTTGTTGTATTTGCTCACTAAGGATTCTATGTCATCACTATAATCTTTTAATAATGCTTTACCCATAGAATAAAATACAAAACAGTTTAATGTTGCTATGAACATTGCCATATTATTCTCACGTGAATAAAGAACAAACATTAAATTTAAAGAGATTGCAAAGGTTAATCCAAGGGTTATGCCTGTCCATTTTATATCATATAATAATACAAATATCACAAAAATTAGCGTTGGGAAACTATATCTCTCATGCATTTGAGTAGGTAACATATAAAATGCAAAACATATAAATGTTGAAGCTTTCAATAGCACCACTGTACTGCTTTTACGGTTAAAGAAAACATACAGCCATGTCAACAATACTGCTGCGGCTAGAATCAATAATCCAACCCTCTTTAAACTTAAATGTGGCAAGATAATAATTGAGTCACTTACATCAGGTGTAGTTCCAATTATATAATACCAAATATTCATTGCATTTAAAGTTACGGCTGGAAAAGTTCCTACTGCACTTAAATATCCTTGCTGTAACATAGCATAAAATGTACCATGAACTGCAAAATAGACCCCAAATATTAATAGTGGTATACAAAATCCAAGTATATATTTAAACAGTTGTTTAAATTCCCTTTTTTCCCACATTACCTTTAGGAAATAAATAGCAAAAACAGGAGCAATTACAATAGATTGAAATTTTGCTAGTAATGCTATAGCAAAAATAGCACCAGATAATAGCGGATTAGAAACAAGTAATAATATTGAGCAAACCATTAGTATAGCATGTAACATGTCTATTTGACCCCAAATAGGTCCATCTAGTAATACTGCAGGATTTAATGCCAAAAATGTTACCAATATCGCTCTTATAAAAGGATTTGCTATTTTTTTAGAAGCTATAGCCAAGATAATTATAGCCACTATATCAAATAAAATAGGTGGTAAACGAACTAAAACATCACCAGCTACTGCTTGTAAATTAAAAGCAGCTAGCACTTTTCCATATATACCTAAAAGTGCTAAAAAGAATGGTGGATAATTTACACCGTCACCGTATGCATAAACATCGGCTAACCCATACTTTCCAACAGTTTCCATCCAGTTAACAAAAAAGTTTTGATCACCAAGAAACCCTGGTAAGTTTGAAGCTAAATATATACGTATTAAAAACGAAAATACAATTAATATAAGGAAATAGAAATGAAGCCAACTTAAATTTTTTAAGCGAAAGCCACTTTTTCTACTGCTTAATGAATCCATATTTACCCTCCTCATTTTTTATATTTCATCTCAATATTATTAATTAAAATCACAATTTCAAATGATATCATACCATGCAAATAACGTCAATTTTTGCCAATCGAAATAAATAATGGAATTATTAATATCCTATTATTTGTATTTAATAATACTTATGGAGTGAAATACTAACCAATAGGGGTTTCATTTCCCGCTAATTATTAGTTGAACCAATCAGATTTTTATAGATATTCCTCCTTCCCCCTACCTTCCTCGTGTTTCCTCTGAATCTTGAGGCAAGGGTCTTACTATCCAAAAATAGAAAAATAAATAAAAAAGGGCTTTTCTCCCCCCTAGAGTAGATAGACCCTTTTTATTTATCGATTTATGTCCCTTTATATTCCCATACATTATATCCAGATAAGAAACTTTATCTTGCATTAGAATAATTCCGATATTTATACAGCTTCCCCTGTCTTTGTCTCTTTTAACACCTTCATATTGGAAACTGCTTCTGCATGCCTCATTTCATCAAATTCATTTTCACTCTTTGCAACAACGATTGTAGCAATTCCATTTCCAATTAAGTTTACAATTGCTCTTCCCTCACTCATAAAACGATCAACACCGAGAAGTAATGCTAATCCTTCTAAAGGAATAACCTTTAGTGCCGCTAACGTAGAAGCTAACACGATAAATCCGCTTCCTGTTACACCAGCAGCTCCTTTAGACGTTAACATAAGTACTAGAATAATAGTAATTTGCTGTCCGATTGTTAAATCGACACCAAATACTTGTGCTAAAAAGACAACTGCCATGGATAAATAAATGGATGTACCATCAAGGTTAAAAGAATAGCCCGTCGGAATAACAAGGCCAACAACAGATTTTGAACAGCCATATCGCTCCATCTTATTCATCATTCTCGGAAGTACGGATTCCGAAGAACTTGTTCCTAATACGATTAGTATTTCATCTCGAATAAACTTCAAATAATTCCATAAGCTAAACCCATATATCTTACAAATAATATTTAAGACAACAAATACGAATAGGAACATCGTTATATATACTGACATCATCAATTTTCCAAGTGGTACAAGTGAAGCAAGCCCAAAATGACCGATTGTATATGCCATAGCACCAAATGCCCCAAGCGGCGCTGCCTTCATTACATAACCAATAATTTTAAAGAATACGTGTGAAAGTTTGTCTAAGAAATCAATCACCGAATTTCCTTTTTCTCCAAGAGCAGCTAGCCCAACCCCAAATAAAATAGAAAAGAATAATACTTGTAAAATATCACCCTTTGCAAACGCATCAACCATATTAGAAGGAACAATATGAGTAACAAAATCAATCCAATTAATACCCTGTCCTCCGCCTTGTGTATATTTAGATACGTCTCCTTTTGCAAGTTCATTAAAGCTAAGACCTGAACCCGGCTTCATAACATTTACAACGATCAATCCAACAATAAGTGCAAATGTTGTCACAACCTCAAAATAAATAAAAGCCTTTCCGCCGACCTTACCAACCTTCTTCATATCTCCCATTTTGGCAATACCAAGTACAATTGTTAAGAAAATAATTGGTGCAATTACCATTTTTACAGCATTAATAAACGTATCGCCTATCGGCTTCATTTCCTTCCCAACATTTGGCCACATAAGCCCAACTAATACACCGAGTGCAATAGCCGTTAATACTTGAAAAGTTAAATTTTTGAACAGTCGTTTCACCTTCACTTCTCCCCCCACTGTTTCATCTTTGAAAACTTTACTATCCCTATGTTTTACATAATGATAGCGTTTTCAATTAAAAGTGAGAAGTTTATGGTCATAACGAATATTTTGGTCATTTTGGTCTTACTTTTTTACTTCACGATACACATAGCGATTAATTGGTCTTCCAACCCCTCCATATTGAACTGCTAAATGAATCAACCCCTTTTTTTCTAAATAATCTAGGTATCGCCGCGCGGTAACTCTGGCTATCCCAATTGCACTGGCTACCTCTTCTGCAGAACGAGGTTCATCTTGTTTTTTTACATACTCTTCAATTTCATTCAATGTAAATTCATTTAATCCCTTTGGCAAATTGTTTGCTGTTTTTTTAGAACGCCCAGAATATAATAATAAATCAAGCTGTTCCTGTGAAATCGCTCCGGATTCCTTCAGACTCATTCTATATTGGCGATATTTTTCTAAAGCTTGCTGAATTCGGTATAACTTAAATGGCTTAATAATATAATCCATCGCTCCGTTTTGAAGCATAAGTTTAATTGTTTCCCTATCTTTTGCAGCAGAAACAACGATTACATCTGCTTCTAACTCTTGTTTTCTAAATTCCTGTAATACCTTAATACCGTCCTTTTTCGGCATAAAAATATCTAAAATAACGAGATCTGGATTCATTTTTTGGACAAGGTTAATCCCCTCCTCGCCATTGTTAGCGACGGCTACTACTTGAAATCCTTTTACACTTCTAATGAATTCTTTATTTACTTCTTGAACCATCGGATCGTCTTCAACCAATAGTACTTTGATTTCCTCTTTATATTTCATACAATTCCGCCTCCATCTCCATTGGAAAAGTAATGATAAAAGAAGTTCCTTCACCTTGAAAAGATGAAACACTAATTTCCCCTCTCCCCTTTTCAACAATTTGCTTTACTAGAAAAAGTCCATAACCTGTCCCACTCATTTTATTCACAGTAAATCCTTTCTCATACACTCTTGGTAAATGCTCCTCCTTTATGCCGCATCCATTATCCTCAATCAATATTGCACATACATCTTCTGACTGCTCAATACTAATATCAATTCTTTTATTCTCTACCTCAGTTTGCTCAAATGATCCAAACGCATTTTCGATTAGGTTACCTAGTAATACAACGAAATCATGTTGATCCAGTTGATAAGGAAACGCTTCTAAATAACTATTTTGGTCAATTATAACTTGTATCCCTAATTCCTTGCCCCGGCTTACTTTGCTCAAGAGGAGACCTGCAATAGCATCATTTTTAATCGTCTCATTTAAAAAGTTTGTTACACTCCCCTGCTCTTCTGAAGTATGAAAAGCAAGTTGTAATGCTTTATCAGCTTTACCTAGTTGAATTAAACCTGCTATTGTATGAAGTTTGTTCATATGCTCGTGGCTTTGTACTCGAAGTGCCTCTACAAATGTTTTCACTCCTGTTAATTCCTCTGCGAGCTTTGTAACCTCTGTACGATCTTGAAAGATTGCCACAGCTCCAATTAATTCATTATCTTTCTTGATTGGTATACGATTACTTAAAATTACCTTTCCACTTACTTTTATCTCTTCATTGTATACTGGCTGATTCCTCTCCACGATTTCTGGAAGTCTTGTATCCTTTAATACTGTACGAATAGGCTTTCCTACAACATTTCCATCTACATGAAAAACCTGCTTTGCTTTCTCATTAAAAATTGTAATAACTTCTTGGTTATCAATTGCAATCACACCCTCATTAATCGAATGAAAGGTTGCTGTCCTTTCTTCTAACATCCTTTTAATTTCATATGGCTCTAACTGAAACATCTGTTTTTTAATATGGTTGGCAAGCATTAATGAGCCTATTAATCCGAATATTAAAGTTAATATAACAATAAAAGAAATCTCTTCTGCTAGCCCCAGCATAATCTCCCAAAAATTCGGGACTTTATTTCCAACAACAACAACACCAATTTGATTTAAGTTTTGATCTTTAATAGGCATAAAGGCACGAATTACAGTACCTATCTCTCCTTTTGCTTTTGAAAAGTAAATATGTTCCGCAAATGCCGGTTCTTCATCCGTCCCTTTTGACGGCCTTCCAATCATTTCTTTCACAGGGTGAGAATATCGAATTCGCTCCATATTCATTACTACAATATAGTCTGTTTCATTAATCACCCTAATATTTTCAATAACAGGATTCAATGTAAACCATCCCGTTTTTTCTTGAAGTGATTTCTTTACATCTGACAGTTCTGCTACCGTCCGAGCTGTATTCATAGATCTAATTCTTACTTCTTTTTCTTCTTTTTGTTGAATATTTGCAATGATAACAATTCCACCTATCAGTAATGAAAAAATAACTACCGCATAGGATAAAATCGTAATTTTCCAGCGGATGGGCAATTGTTTCACTGTTTGTTCCCCTTTCCCCTAAAAGCATCTTTACGAATAAAAATCTTCTCGGTATGCTTACATTAACAACCCAAGAGGAGGTTTAAAATGAAAAAAATAGTTGCTTTTATACTCCTTTTTATTGTTTTAATTACTAGTGCTTTATTTATAGGTTTTCAAAGTCTTTTTTCTCAAGGTGAGCTTGCTTATGACGATGACCAAGCAGGCTTGAAAAAACAAATTGTTTTCAAATTTAGTCATGTTGTAGCAGAAAATACACCTAAAGGGCTTGCTGCTAGTAAATTTGCTGAGCTTGTTAATGAGAAATCAAACGGAACTATAAAAATAGAAATTTTTCCAAACGGGAGCCTCTATTCTGATATAGAAGAAATCCGTGCTTTAAAAGCTGGGCAAGTTCATTTTATTGCTCCCTCTACCTCAAAGCTCGGAATGCTATCTCACGAATGGGGTGTATTAGACCTTCCATTTGCTTTTCCAAATTATGAAGCTATTCAAGAAGGCTTGAACGGAAAAATTGGAGAACAATTACTTCAGTCCTTACAAAAAGACAACATTAAAGGGCTTGCCCATTGGTCAAATGGCTTTAAGCAAATCACTTCAAATAAGGGGCCTATTTATACACCTGCAGATATAAAAGGACAATCCTTTCGCATTATGCAAAGTGATGTTATTCAATCCCAATTTGATTTATTAAAAGTTCATGCACATCAAGATTCATTTAATTCCACATATAAATTAATTGAAACAGGGAAAGTTGATGGTGAAGAAAATACTATTTCAAATATATACTCTAAAAAATTTTATAACGTTCAAAACTATTTGACAATTAGTAATCATGGGTATTTAGGCTATGTTGTAATGATGGATCAAAAAACATGGAATCAACAAACGGAAAAAACGAAGCAAATATTACTTGAAGCAATGAAAGAAACGACTGAATGGAACAATCGTCAGTCCATCCGAATGAATGAAGAACAACTTGAGCTTATTAAACAAAGTTCACCGATTCAAATTCACGAATTGACGGCTTCACAAAAAAAAGAGTGGGAGAAAGCATTATCTCCTATATACGAAGATCTTGCTCCTACAATTGGAGAGCAATTGGTAAATGATTTAAAAGAATTGAAAAAGAAGTATCAATTTCTTGAAGACAATAAATAACAAAGAAGCAGGGTATTTTAGCACCCTGCTTCTCTGTTATTTTACTATGATATTCCGAAATATTATTTCACTATTATCGATTAAATTTTTACAATATACTTTTCCAAAAAAACGAACAATATAGATATGTACAAACTATTTAATTCGGTATTACTCATTATTCCTTTGAATTCCGTCCCTATATTTTCTAAATATCAACTAAAAGCTTTGACTTAACAAAAAAAATGATGTACATTATCTTTTGGGCGAACATTTTTTTAAATTGAAAATAAAATATTCGTATTTAGGGGTGTAATTCATGGAAAAAGTATTCGACTATGAAGATATTCAATTAATTCCGGCAAAATGTATAGTAAATAGCCGTTCTGAATGTGATACAAGTGTAACTTTAGGAAAACATACATTTAAATTACCTGTCGTACCTGCAAATATGCAAACAATTATAGATGAAAAAATTGCTGTATATTTAGCGGAAAATAAATATTTCTATATAATGCATCGTTTTGAGCCAGAAAAGCGTATCTCTTTCATTAAAGATATGCACTCTCGTGGCTTAATCGCATCTATTAGTGTTGGTGTGAAAGAAGAAGAATATGAATTTGTACAACAATTAGCTGCTGAACAGCTTTCTCCTGAATATATTACGATAGATATCGCACATGGGCATTCCAATGCGGTGATAAAAATGATTCAACACATTAAAACACATTTACCTGAGAGCTTTGTTATCGCAGGAAATGTAGGAACTCCAGAAGCAGTAAGAGAGTTAGAAAATGCTGGTGCTGATGCAACAAAAGTAGGTATCGGACCTGGTAAAGTATGTATCACAAAAATTAAAACAGGCTTTGGGACTGGCGGCTGGCAATTAGCTGCACTTCGTTGGTGTGCAAAAGCTGCAAGTAAACCAATTATTGCTGACGGCGGTATTCGTACTCACGGTGATGTAGCTAAATCCATTAAATTTGGCGCAACTATGGTTATGATTGGTTCATTGTTTGCCGGACATGAAGAATCTCCAGGGGAAACAATTGAAAAAGATGGGAAACTCTACAAAGAATACTTTGGTTCAGCTTCAGAATTCCAAAAAGGTGAAAAGAAAAACGTAGAAGGCAAAAAGATGTTTGTCGAGCACAAAGGATTTTTAGAAGATACATTGATCGAAATGGAACAAGATCTTCAGTCCTCTATTTCTTATGCTGGTGGAACGAAATTAGATGCAATTCGTACTGTAGATTATGTTGTCGTGAAAAACTCAATCTTTAATGGTGATAAAGTATATTAAGCTTTATTTACCCTTTAAATACAATAAGTATTGATTATTATATAAAAAATGAGCAAGGTACTTTATTTCGTACTTGCTCATTTTTTTATTATCTCTCTATTTTCCAAACCTCTTACGATATCCACATTTTCTACATAGTTCCTCTACTGCCACTCTTCGTGAAAATCCATCTATAAGATTTTGGGCTCTATCCCTTTCGATAATATCAGAAAATGAAGCATCATTAATATTTCCAAGGTTGATAATTCCCTCACCATCTAAACAACAAGGGATAACAGTCCCGTTTGCTAAAATACCTGCTTGATTTCGAAGACCATGACAGAATCCTTTCCCATCGTCCTCTTCTTCATGCAATGCCGGCCACTGAAATTCGTAATCTTGGTTAATAAAGATGCGATCCGCAATCTTCACGCCACTTCCTGGTGTAATCTTCTCTTCAATTTTATATGGTAAATCAAATTCTTTCTCAATAATTTCTAATAAATTTCTGTTTCGCTGTATTTCAAGATTTGTCTTATTGTCTTGCGTAAGATTCCATAGTCTCAGCGAAACAATTAATTCCGATTGACTCGTTGCTTCTTTAATAAAAGAAAGTATGCTTCTTACATACCCTTCTTTATCTTCAGATCCTGGATGACCATCAAAACTATGAAGTGAAAAATTCATCTGTCTTAGTGCAG
The DNA here is from genome assembly GCF_000374965.1 of Bacillus sp. 95MFCvi2.1. Taxonomy (NCBI): domain Bacteria; kingdom Bacillati; phylum Bacillota; class Bacilli; order Caryophanales; family Bacillaceae; genus Bacillus; species Bacillus sp. 95MFCvi2.1. The sequence continues at coordinate 104,873 of NZ_KB895703.1, forward strand.
GTTTATTTAATAATTTATGCCTCTTTTTATTAATTAACGTTCCGTTGGTTGTAATATTAACCTTAAACCCTTTTTCATGACTTAAGTCTAACAATTGATCTATTTTAGGATGAAGCAACGGCTCACCTTTTACATGTAAATAAATGTAGTCCGTGTGAGGTTTAATTTGGTCTAATCTCTTAGAAAAATCCTCCACAGAAAGAAATTGCTTCTGTCGTTCTGTTGGCGGACAAAAGCTACATGCAAGATTACATACACTAGTAATCTCTAAATAAAACTTCTTAAACTTTTTCAACCTCAATTCCCCACTTCTTTAACTACTTAGAACAAAATGAAATATTGTTCTATCAATATTACAGCATAATTTTTTATAAATAGAAACATACTTATTCAAGGAAACTAATTTTACCAATTTCTCTGTTTGGAAGCATATGATTGTATTTTACTTATCTCACTACAATCTAAATCGTAATTCGTCCAATTATTATGAAGCGTTAAAAAGACCATCAGGGGATTTTTCTCCGATGGTCTTCTTAATAGTAATGATCTAATGGATAACTATCATATTGTAGAAATTTTAATAAAAAGTATTCTGCCATATATCGAATTATCCTAATCGTTACACCACATCTACAGCTGTCTCCTTTTTACTTGTGATAAGGTTCACCACGATTAATCCGAAAAGCCCGATACACTTGCTCTAAAAGTACCAATCTCATCAGCTGATGCGGCAATGTCATTTTCGAGAATGAAAGTGATTCGTTAGAGCGCTTCATCACTTCCGAGCTAAGCCCGAGTGATCCCCCAATGATAAATGCTACTTTACTTTTTCCATATGTAGCAAGACGATCAAGATTCGCTGCAAATTCTTCTGATGACTTTTGTTTTCCTTCGATTGCTAATGCAATAACATGTGTATCATCTGAAATTTTATCTAGTATTCGTATTCCTTCTTTTTCTTTTACAATTAGCATTTCTGCCTCACTTAAATTTTCCGGTGCTTTTTCATCCGGCAATTCAATAACTTCTACTTTTGCATACGCAGATAATCGTTTTAAGTATTCTGCAATACCTTGTTTTAAATATTTTTCTTTTAATTTTCCGATTGAAATAATCGAGATATTCACACCTATCCCCCACCTTACAAACACGTTATCCACAAAACTTATCCACATATCCACAAGTATTACCCACATATTGTGTGAGAATCTGTGTTCGATACAACATATGTCGCCTTGTTTTGACAAAATTCACATGTTTTTTGTTCTTTTTCTGAGTTATCCACACTGTTGATAACTGGCGCTACTTCACACTCATCCACAATGATATCCAACGCTAATTCTACATGTTCTAAACAACAAGGTAACTTCATATCTTTCACCTCACTTTTTCACAATAGAAAACAGGAGGGCTGTCCTCCTGTTTTCTTAATAATTTTGACTGCCTAATTTCACCGTTGTTGTTGCTCGTTTTGTACCACGATAAAATGTCAGAGTCATTTTATCGTCAATTTTTTTATTATATAATATCGTTCGGAATCCAATAATATCATGTATTGTTTTTCCATCAACAGCTATAATTACATCATGTTCCCTAAGTCCTGCATCTGCACCCGGCGATGGACTTTTCACATCTAAAATGCAGACACCATCTGTTACATTTCCTGGTAAATGCAGCGTTTTAGACCAGTAATAATTCGGAATTTCATTTAGAGATCTCAGTTCAATTCCAACATAAGGACGTTTTACTTTCCCATACTTTTCAAGTTCATTCATAACAGGAACTGCTCTCGAAACAGGGATGGCAAGCCCAATTCCTTCTACTTCTTTCGCTGCAATTTTCATCGAATTAATTCCAACAAGTTGTCCTGCTACATTTACAAGTGCACCGCCACTATTCCCTGGGTTAATAGCTGCATCTGTTTGCAGTACTTCTACTTGCCAATCATAATGCCCATCTTGATCTAAGTCTACAGGAACAATTCTCTCATTTGCAGAAATAATTCCTTGTGTAACAGTTCCTGAAAATTGTAATCCAAGTGGGTTCCCAATTGCAATGACTGCTTCACCTCGACGCACTGTATTAGAATCACCAATTTCAATTACTTTCTTAACTGGCTTTGCATCTATTTCTAGAACAGCTAAATCTGTAACCACATCGCTACCTAATATTTTACCAGGAACCTTTTTTCCATCACTTAAGCTCACCTCAATACGATTCGCTCCTGAAACAACATGATGGTTTGTTACGATATAAGCATGACCATTTGTTTTCTTATAAATGACGCCTGATCCTGTTCCAGCTTCTGAATCTGCTTCTGAAAAATTATCACGTTGAATGTTTATTACACCAACAACGGCTTCCGATGCACGATCAACAGCATCTACAAAACCAGAATGATTCGCTGTTTGTGATTGCTTTACTACCATATTCTCTTCACTTGCCTCAGCTTGCTGCAAGGGGCCAGTTTCAGATTGAGAAAATAAAGGAGCTCCAAATGCAAACAATGAAGCCCCTACGATTGTTCCTGCTATGCTAGAAATAACGATACCTTTGTGCTTCTTTTTACCTGTTCGTTTCATACGAAATTTCTCTTCATCAATAAAGGACATACTTGTTCACCAATCCTCCCGAAAACAACTATATTCCCCTTTATTGTTTACTAAAATCAAGAATTATACGTATTGAATTTTCGTTGGTGCCTTTGGATCCGTATCATGTACCTCAAACGCTTCCCCAACTGCAAAACCTTTTTCCTCTAGCACCTGTGCAACAGACATATGTGCTAGTTCTTTCATATTATTATCTAAGCTCAAATGCGCTAAATAAATGTGTTTCGTCTCATCTGTAATAACATCAGCCATTGCAAGTGCTGCATCTTCATTAGAAACATGACCCACATCGCTTAAAATGCGTCGTTTTATACTCCATGGATAACGTCCCATACGAAGCATTTCAACATCGTGATTACTTTCAAACACAAATGCGTTTGCTCCTTTAATGATACCTTTCATACGATCACTTACATAACCTGTATCTGTAATAAGGGCCAATTTTCTACCATTATGATGAAATGCATAAAACATTGGCTCTGCCGCATCATGAGAAACGCCAAATGATTCCACTTCAATATCTCCAAATGTTTTCACATCGCCAATTGAGAAAACAAATTTTTGATCAGTTGGGATGTTACCAATTAAATGTTCCATAGCGCTCCACGTTTTTTCATTTGCATACACAGGTAACTGATATTTACGTGCTAAAACGCCGAGACCTTTAATATGATCACTATGCTCATGTGTGACAAGAATACCTGATATATCTTGGATATCCAATTCAGCTTGCTGAAATAGGGCTTCTGTCGCTTTTCCACTCAAGCCTGCATCAATGAGCAATTTTTGTTTCTCGGTCCCTACATATAGCGCATTTCCTGTACTGCCGCTTGCAAGTACACTAAAATGCAAACTCATTTCTGCTCACTCCATTATTTTTTCTTTTTCATTTTCCTTTTCTTTCCCTAACTTAATAACTTGTCCCTCAATGGCATTCACAAAATAATCTACTTTTCGATCTGTTTTTAAATTCCATGTCGGAGCAAGCACTTGTATATTAGAAGCAGAAGATGCTACAAGAGTTGCATATCCAATCTGTGCTTCTTTAAAATGTGTATTTTGTTTTATTTTTATTTCAGTCTTAAAGTATAAATTTTCTAAAGCTGTTTGAGCGGTAATAATCTCTTGCTCTTTTGCTTTTTCATTCTCACCCATCTCTTTTAAATCGGTTAACATTGTTTGTGTATACGAAATAAATTCACCTTTCTCATTTACATCCACAACAATCATCCCATGATCATTATAAAAGATAGGTTTATCTTTATACTTTTGAAAGAAATAGATTTTCGTTGCTTCTGCTTTACCAAACTCATATTTCTGACCATCTAGCACATAGTTTTTCAAGAACTCACTATATTTATCTTTAGAAAGTGTTTTTGCATTTAACAATGGTTCCTTTAATTTACTTTCAATTGTGTTTAAATCTCGTAAAGTAACTGTTTGACTTTTTAAAGAACGTATATCTTCTTCTTTAAATTCCTTATTTTTCGCTGTAATAAAGGAATCTTTCTTTGGTTCTTTTGGTAAATCACCAATGGTAATTTTATCATCTTTTAACTGCTGATCAACCTTTGTTTCTGCCATGAGCTCTAATTGGTTACTATCTTGTTTTTGAATGAATTGAAAAACGAGAAAGAGGTCTAAAATAAAAAAGGTAACAATAAATATTGTTTTAATCCGATTCCAGTCCAATTAGCTCTCCCTCCTTCTCTTCACTCCACTCATATGCGTGATGATCTTCACCATAAATTACGTACCAAATTGGCTTTAACTTTATATTTGTAATTTGTCCGTTTTGCTCAACTTCCGGTACTAATTTATAACCTATTCCAATGTTTTGAATCAAATTTTTAGCTATCTTCGAATTTTTTTCTAGGGATTGGATAACCGTCCGACCAGTTGGAAGCGTTGTTTCTCCATCTTTATCAATTGACCACCATTTAAATAATGGGCGTCTATAACTAATTAATTCTTCTGATCCCCATACTTGCCTTAATTCGGTCATTCCTTCTCGGTTAAATACTGGCAAATCTTCTTCATACAAACGGAATTTGGTTGTCCCTTTAGTCCCTTTAGAATTTATATAATCAAATCGATAAGCATCAGTTAATCCACTATGACTATTAACAAATTCAAAACTCCGCTGCATAAGAGAGGTACCATTCATAGGTGCACCACCAGATACAGATGAATTTGTATACTCTAACATTCGATTCTGTTTGTTTATTCGCATAAGACGAATGCCATCTGTATATGTATCCTCTATTTCGTTAGAAAAAGGTTGCACATAACGCGGATCACTAAATAGTGCATTTTTAAATGATTCTACTTCCATGACTCGCGCAAAATATATTAAATTCTGCATTTCTGTTGAACCATCTGGTAAAAATATATTTTTCGTATCATTTATTTCATACGCAAAATACGGTCTTGCTAAAGCTAAAAATTGATTTTGTGCATTTATAATGTCCCTTAGATTCACACCTGTTAATGTCATTTTATACACTTTACGAGTACTATAAGAAACGAAATTCACATCAATATTTTGATCACGACTTTTAGAAGGATCAACAACAATACGATCAAAACTCAACATATCCAATTTCTTATCTTTAATTGTTAATACGCTCCTAATCGCATCAAACGGAACCTCTGTCGGAAAGACAATTTCAATCTTGCCTTCCCCGTGCACATAAGAGAGGAAATCACCTTTAGATATAGAGTTTGTAATATCCTTAAAATCGTGCAATTCCCCTTTTTGAATAAAAGTATATAATAAATTAATATTATTTTTCTTTTCACTTACAAAATGATTGTTATCCTTATGAACAATCATAGAAGATGGGACAATTACATTTGAAACATCTTGTTTCGGTGCTGTTGCGTTATCTGGAACAAATTTTGTGCTCTGCAATGAATTAGAATCAGGTACATAAGTCCATAAATTAAAAGTAAGAAACAGACTAATGACAACTAAGTTAATAAGGACAATGGTTTTAAAGTTTTCCATATTCATTCCCAATCGTCCTCTTCTTCCTTCGCCATTGGAAGGGTGAAATAAATGGTTGTCCCTTTTCCTTCCTCACTTTTTGCCCAAATAGATCCACCATGCGCCTCAATCATTTCCTTAGCAATGGCTAAACCTAAGCCTGTTCCACCCATCTGTCTTGAACGCGCCTTATCTACACGATAAAAACGTTCGAAAATCTTCTCTACATTTTCTTTTGGAATACCCATTCCCTGGTCACTCACACTAATTTCTAACATATCCTCTCGATCGCGCAGGCGATATGTTACTGTTCCACCTTCAGGAGAGTACTTTAACGCATTTGAAATGATATTGTATAAAACCTGTGTAATTTTATCAGCATCCATATCAATGAATCGAGATTTCTTAGAGAATGAACGCTTGAAAATTACATTTTGTTCCTTCGACATTTCAAAACGATCGATAACATTGTTAAAGAAATCCGTAAAATCTACCCATTCTTTCATTAAACGATGTTCTGTACTATCTAATTTAGATAATTGTAACAAGGCATTCACAAGTCGAATCATTCTTTCCGTTTCTTCTTGTGTAACTGTTAAAAATTGCGGTGCAATATTCGGATCTTGCCATGCACCATCACTAAGTGCCTCTAAATAACTACGCATCGTTGTTAACGGCGTCCGTAGTTCATGTGATACATTTGCTACAAACTCACGGCGCTCACGGTCAATTCGCTCTTGTTCTGTTACATCATACAACACAGCGATTAAACCATTTGCTTTACCTGTTTCCTTTTGAATAACAGAAAAACTAGCTCTCAAGATATACGGTTCATTTCGCGTACTGAAATCTAATAAAACAGAATCTGGTTCTTCATATAGATGATCGAGTGTAAATTCCTCTTGAATGCCTAGCACTTCTAAAACAGACTGATCTAATGCCGTTTCACGTGAAACGTTTAACATCTTTTCTGCCGGATCATTTAATAAAATAATGTCCCCTTTTCGATCAGTAGCAATTACACCATCTGTCATATGAGATAAAACAGACGAAAGCTTACGTCTTTCACTTTCAGTCGAAGAACGCGCTTGTTGTAATTTTTTTGATAAATTATTAAACGCTAGTGCTAATTGACCAATTTCATCATGACTGTGTACTTTTACCTTACGGGAGTAATTTCCCTTTGCCATTTCAATTGCTTGCCTTCGCATATCTGAAATTGGTCTTGTAATTGTTTGAGCTAATAAAATCCCTAGAACTGCTGTTACTAATAAAGCAATCACTGTCCCCGTTGCAAAAATTTGATTGATATCCTTCATCTGCTTATAAACATCTTCCATCGAAGCAACGATGTGAATGACACCAATTATTTTCCCCTTTTCTCCTTCAATTGGGGTAGCCATAACTTGAACACGATGACCGGTTTTTCCATCTTTCTCAATCTTTCCTTCAGCCTTTTTTTGTACAATAGCCCTTTGCACTGTTATGTCTGTTATTGTTTTCCCTACCATACCTTGCTTAGATGAATTAGATATTGCTAATAGACGCCTGTTTGGGTCAATCACACGTACTTCTTGAATATCCTTTTTCCGGTCTGATGCAAAGTCAGTAATTGATGTTTTAAGTGCATCTTCTAAAGGGGGATCTGTTTTTTCACGCTCTTTTGCAAACTCTTGCTTCAAATTATAAGACAGTAAATTCGTTTGTTGTGTTAATGAATCCTTAAAACTTTGTACGAGACTTTTCTCCAGTTCACGAACAAAATATACACCAATAACCTGCATTGCTATCAAAATTAATAGCATATAGATGAGCACAAACTTTAAATGAATCGATTGAAAAAAACCAACTTTCTTCATATACTATTCCTGCTCTGGATCACGCAAGTAATACCCTACCCCGCGTCTTGTTACAATTAAAGTTGGGTGACTTGGGTTATCTTCAATTTTTTCACGTAAACGGCGTACTGTTACATCTACTGTACGTACATCTCCAAAATAATCGTAGCCCCAAACCGTTTGTAATAAATGCTCACGCGTCATAACTTGTCCTAAATGCTTCGCTAAATAATGAAGTAATTCAAATTCACGATGTGTAAGCTCAATGCTTTCTTCTCTTTTCGTTACACTGTACGCATTTGGATTAATCACAATTGGTCCAATAACCATTTCTGTATTTTCTTCTTTTTCAGCTGAGCCACCTTGTTGATGACGACGCAAGTTTGCTTTTACACGTGCTAATAATTCACGCGTACTAAATGGTTTTGTTACATAATCATCTGCTCCAAGCTCTAATCCCAATACTTTATCGATTTCAGAATCTTTTGCAGTTAGCATAATAATTGGCATTTCAGAGCTTTTTCGTATTTCACGACAAACCTCTAACCCATCTTTCCCTGGTAACATAATATCCAATAAAACCATATCTGGTTGTTCCTCATTTGCCTTTTCAATAGCTTCGTCACCATCGTGCGCCATCACAATTTCAAAGCCCTCTTTTTCTAAGTTAAATTTTAAAATATCTGCAATCGGTTTCTCATCATCAACGACTAAGATTTTCTTTCCCATCATTGTTTGTTTCCTCCTAATAAAAATATGGTCAATCATCCTCAAACATGCACAGCTATCTGTATAGCGTATAATCAAACATTCGTAGCCTTTGTTTGAGTATTTTCTCCTCTATTCTCATAGAATCACGTATGATCCACATAAAAGTGGAACACTATACAATCTACAGAAAAACCCCTAGCTTCAACTGCTAGAGGCTCCTCATTCTATTGTAAAATAACTACTCTCATTTGTAAAATTGAAGAATATAAAAAGGATATTAAGTGGGCCCACTTAATATCCTGAGAGTGGCTCGGGACGGAATCGAACCGCCGACACGAGGATTTTCAGTCCTCTGCTCTACCGACTGAGCTACCGAGCCAAAACATATATATATAAAACCACTAATGGTGGTATAAACAAAAGTGGCGGTCCCGACCGGGGTCGAACCGGCGATCTCCTGCGTGACAGGCAGGCATGTTAACCACTACACCACGGGACCACAAAACATATATAAAAGATATGACCCGTACGGGATTCGAACCCGTGTTACCGCCGTGAAAGGGCGGTGTCTTAACCACTTGACCAACGGGCCACGAAAAATAAAATGGTGAGCCATGAAGGACTCGAACCTTCGACCCTCTGATTAAAAGTCAGATGCTCTACCAACTGAGCTAATGGCTCATACTCACCAACGTCATATTTTCGTGACGACAAGAGTTATCATAACATAATAACTTTTGTTTTTGCAATACCTTTTTTATATTTTTTATACAAGATAAGAAAAAACTCATGTTTACATGAGTTTTTTCTTAAATAAACCAATTTTATATCAATTAAACACCGTATACGTTACGAACGATGTTTGTTTGATTACGATCTGGACCAACAGAGAACATAGATAATTGGATACCTGTTAATTGAGACACACGCTCTACATAATGTCTTGCATTTTCAGGAAGCTCCTCTAATGATTTTACACCAGTAATATCTTCTGTCCAACCTGGAAGCTCTTCATATACAGGCTCACATTTTGCTAAAATGTTTAAGTTTGCTGGAACTTCATCCAGAACTTCTCCATTATACTTATATGCAATACAGATTTTCACAGTTGGAATACCTGTTAATACGTCGATAGAGTTTAAAGATAAATCTGTTAAACCACTCACACGGCGTGCATGTCTTACAACAACGCTGTCAAACCAACCTACGCGACGTGGACGACCTGTTGTTGTACCATATTCACGACCAACTTCACGAATTTGATGGCCAATTTCATCATGAAGTTCAGTAGGGAATGGACCGTCACCAACACGGCTTGTATATGCTTTACATACGCCTACTACACGATTGATTTTAGAAGGACCAACTCCAGAACCGATTGTTACACCACCAGCAACTGGGTTAGAAGATGTAACGAATGGATACGTACCTTGATCAATATCAAGCATTACGCCTTGTGCACCTTCAAATAATACGCGGCGTCCTTCATCTAACGCATCATTTAATACAACAGATGTATCGCATACGTATTGCGCGATTCTTTGACCATATTCAAAGTACTCTTCAAAGATTTCATCTGCATTAAAGCCTTCTGCATCATACATTTTTTCAAATAGACGATTTTTTTCCGCTAAATTACGTTCAAGCTTTTCTTTAAATGCTTCACGATCTAAAAGATCAGCCATACGAATACCAACGCGAGCAGCTTTATCCATGTATGCTGGACCGATACCTTTTTTCGTTGTACCGATTTTGTTATCACCTTTACGCTCTTCTTCTAACTCATCTTGTTTTAAGTGATAAGGTAAAATAACGTGCGCACGGTTACTAATACGTAAATTATCAGTGCTTACACCACGATCGTGTAAGTATTTTAATTCTACAAGTAATGCTTTTGGATCTACTACCATACCGTTTCCGATAACACAAATTTTTTCTTTATAGAAAATACCAGATGGAATTAAGTGTAGTTTGTACTTAACACCGCCAAAAACAATTGTATGTCCTGCGTTGTTTCCACCTTGATATCTTGCAACTACTTCCGCATGTTCAGAAAGGAAATCAGTAATTTTACCTTTTCCTTCATCGCCCCACTGTGTTCCTACAACTACTACTGAAGACATTATTCAAGCACCTCCGCAATTTTCAAACGAACTTTTCAAACAATATAATTGTACCAAAATGAAAAGAGAAGTCAATTTAAAAACGAACATTTTTTTATCTTTTATCAATTTCGTTCGTAAGAATTCTTTATTCACACGATGAAAGCCCTATCTTTTATTCATAAAAAAAAGAAACACATCTTATTATAAGAAATGTGTTTCTTTTTTATACTTCTACTATGCAGGTGGCGCATGTCCATCGTCAAAACGTCGCTCTAAGTTTACGAATTTGTTAAATTCCTTCACGAATGCGAGCTCTACAGAACCTACCGGACCATTACGTTGCTTTGCAATGATAATCTCAATCGTGTTTTTATTTTCTGTTTCACGATCATAGTAATCTTCACGATACAAGAATGCCACAATATCGGCATCCTGCTCAATACTTCCTGATTCACGAATATCAGACATCATCGGACGTTTATCTTGACGAGATTCAACACCACGAGAGAGCTGAGATAAGGCAATAACAGGAACTTGTAGCTCACGCGCAATTCCTTTTAATGTACGGGAGATTTCAGATACTTCCTGCTGACGGTTTTCACCGGATTTGCCACTACCTTGAATAAGCTGTAGGTAATCAATTAGAATCATTCCAAGCCCTTGCTCTTGTTTTAGCCTACGACATTTCGCACGAATCTCACTAACACGAATTCCCGGCGTATCATCAATATATATTCCAGCATTCGAAAGACTTCCCATTGCCATTGTCAGCTTTGCCCAATCATCTGAAGTTAATGAACCAGTACGAAGCCTTTGTGCATCAATATTTCCTTCTGCACAAAGCATACGCATAACAAGCTGATCAGCACCCATCTCTAAACTGAAAATAGCCACATTTTCATCTGTTTTAGTCGCTACGTTTTGCGCGATATTCAGTGAAAAGGCCGTTTTTCCCACTGAAGGACGAGCTGCCACAATGATTAAATCGTTACGTTGAAATCCCGCTGTCATCTTATCTAATTCAGTAAATCCAGTTGGTATTCCTGTAACTTCACCTTTTTGATTATGCAAAAGTTCAATTTTATCATAAGCATCTACAAGAACATCCTTAATATTTTGGAATGCCTTTGCATTTGTCTGATGTGATACTTCTAATATTTTTTTCTCCGCCTCATTTAAAAGACCTTCCACATCATCTTCTCTCTCATATCCATCTGAAACAATATGAGTTGCCGTTCGAATCAAACGACGCAAAAGTGATTTTTCAGCAATAATGCGTGCATAATATTCTACGTTGGCCGCTGTCGGAACAGCCTCCGCTAATTCAGCTAAATAAGAAACACCACCAACTTCTTCTAACAACCCTTGATCGGCAAGCGCTGCTGTTGCGGTAACTAAATCAATAGGTTCTCCTTTATCAGATAGTTTAAGCATAACTTCAAAAATCTTTTGGTGTGCTGTTCGATAGAAAGATTCCGGCATTAGCAGTTCTGAAGCTGAAGTTAATGCATCTTGATCAAGAAATATCGCACCTAAAACCGCTTGCTCAGCCTCTATATTATGCGGAGGGGTACGATCAGCAAGTACGTCACTCATACGCAATCCTCCTTGCCTAACTTATTTTTATTGTTCACTAACATGAACTTTTACTGTCGCTGTTACTTGTGGATGTAATTTCACAGTTACGTTTGTATATCCTAATGCACGAATTGCATCGTCCATTTCAAACTTACGTTTATCAAGCTTAATATTATGTGCTTTTTGCATCGCATCTACAATTTGTTTACTTGTAATAGAACCAAATAAACGACCACCTTCACCAGACTTTGCTTTTAATTCTACAGTTAATTTCTCTAGAGTTTCTTTTAACTCTTTCGCATTCTCAAGTTCAGCCGCTGCATCTTTTTCTTCTTTACGTTTTTGTGCTTCTAACGTTTTCATGCTGCTATTTGTTGCTTCCGCAGCTAATCCTTGTTTTAGTAAGAAGTTATTTGCATAACCATCTGGTACGTTCTTTATTTCTCCTTTTTTCCCTTTACCTTTTACGTCTTTTAGAAAAATTACCTTCATGATTGTGTGCCTCCCTGTAAATAGTCATCAATAACAAATTGAAGTTTATCTTGAGCTTCATCTACTGTTACATTTTTCATTTGTGTAGCTGCATTCGTTAAATGTCCGCCGCCACCTAGATTTTCCATAATTAGTTGCACGTTTACTTCGCCTAAAGAACGCCCACTAATTCCAATGAAGCTTTCCCCACGTTTTGCAATGACAAAAGATGCGATTACTCCTGTCATTGTCAGCAACGTATCAGCTGATTGTGCGATTAATACTTGATCATAATATTCATCGCCGTCTACTTTCGCAATTGCAATTCCATTTTTATAAATGTAAGCATTTTGAATTGTTTTTGCAACTCGTAAATACTGCTCCATATCTTCTTTTAACAATTCTTGTACAAGTACTGTATCCGCTCCATGCGAGCGTAGATAAGAAGCTGCATCAAATGTACGGGCACCTGTCCGGAATGTAAAGCTTTTCGTATCCACTATAATCCCTGCAAGTAATGCTGTAGCTTCTAACATTGTCATTTTCAAACGTTTCGGCTGATATTCAAGAAGTTCCGTCACAAGTTCAGCTGTCGAAGACGCATATGGCTCCATGTACACAAGAAGAGGATCCTCAATAAATTCCTCACCACGGCGATGATGGTCAATCACAACTACATTTTCAATCTTATGCAAAAGCTTTTCCTCCATCACCATTGATGGTTTGTGTGTATCAACAACGACAAGCAATGAATCGTCTGTTGCAAATTCCATAGCCTGCTGTGGTGTAATAAAACGAGACCATAAATCCTCATTTTGCTTTACCTTATCCATTAAACGTTTAATACCTTTATCAGAGTCATTCTCGTCTAGTACAATGTACCCTTCACGCTCATTCAACTGTGCTACTTTTAAAATTCCAATGGCCGCCCCAATTGCATCCATATCAGGAGCTCTATGACCCATTATAATAACATTACTGCTCTCTAATACTAAATCTTTCAATGCATGAGAGATAACCCGTGCACGTACACGCGTGCGTTTTTCCACTGGATTTGTCTTGCCACCATAAAATTTCACTTTACCTGTCGCTTGTTTAATCGCAACTTGATCTCCACCTCGCCCTAAAGCAAGATCTAAACCCGATTGTGCCATCGCACCAAGCTCTGATAAAGATAAGTCGCCTGATCCTACACCAATACTTAATGTAAGTGGAATATTTCGTTTTGATGTTTCTTCACGCACTTGATCTAAAATATCAAACTTTCCTTTCTCCATTTGTGCCAGAATACTTTCATTTAACACAACAAAGAATCTCTCTGAAGAAGCTCGTTTTAAATATGCACCGTATTTGATAGCCCACTCATTTAGACGTGATGTCACAAGACTCGTGATGTTCGTACGCAATTGGTCATCCAAACCTTGTGTAACTTCATCATAGTTGTCCAAATAAATAATCGCGAGAACTGTACGCTGATCCTCATACATTTTTTCAATTTCTGTTTGCTCTGTTACATCGAAGAAATAAATTAACTTTTCTTCTTTCCTTACAAACACACGAAACTTACGATTATTTAAAGATACAATATCATCCGCAGTTTCTCCTTTAATAAAGAGGAGTAATGTTTCTGATACATCATACAAATGCCATCCTGCTAAAGAGTGTTGCCCCAAACAAGAGGACAAATAAGGATTTGCCCAATCAATTCCATAATCCTTATTGTATAACAAAATACCAATTGGCATTTGATTAAACGCTTCATTACTTACTTTCTTTACTCTTGTAATCATATCCGTTGTATACTTTTCAAAATTCCTCTGAAAGGCTAGCTCAAATCGAATTACAAAAAAGAGAACAATACAAAAAATAAAAAAAGCGGCCATTCCCATTATCCAGTGCAAATAACCGAGAATGGTAATAAGCACAAGCATAAAAAAAGCTAATACATAAACAGGATATAAAAACCGCTGTCTCTTATAAAATTCAGGCATGTACCCAACTCCTATAAAGTAAAACTAACACAAATAGGAAATCATTCAATTTCCATCAATGGTCAGTTGAACAGATTAAACGCCCCAAAGTTAAACTTCCATTAAAAGCTTACGTCATATAATAAGCTCATATACCCTTCTCTCGTCTTTGCTTATTTTGGTTGTATTTTAGAACGTAACGAAAAGCCTAAATCAATTATACCTAAGATTGTTACTAGTGGAAACAACATTGGAATAATCATACATACGATAAAACTGAGAATAGGGATCGCTTTTGCATAACCTTTTACATGCGCAAAGAAGGCTATAAATGAAAAACCTTGGAATAGGAGCAACAATGAAAAGATGGCATATAGATTAGAAAATGCCATATACACATATGAATCTGATTCCACCTTCATAAATGTTGAAAGTAAAATAAATACTACATAATACCAGACAATGCTTTTTGGCAATCGCATATCCCTAAACTTAGGCCATGGCTCTATCGCATACTTTAATCTCTTTAAAACATTCCCTGCTATTAATACTGTAATCCAAGAATATATTAAAGAAACCATTACAAGCAAACTTGGCAGAAGAATTCGAAGCATATCACTAAATTGCCCTAATAAATCTTTTTGCTCTTGGTTAATTGGCGCACCTGCTGCCTTCATTATTTTCTCACTTTGTTCCATTCCTTGTTTGAACATATCTTGCATTTCCTTAAGAAAATCTATGTTAAAAAATTGTATACTCGCCACATAAACTAGTACAAAATTAAGCAAATATACAAGCGTTCCTACCAATAATATTTCTGCTGGTCCTTTTTTCTTCTTATACATATATCCTAAAGAGATGCCTATTATGCCTGACATGAATGTATTCACAAGACTAAGTGGCGAACTAATAATGATAGTAACAAGAATCGATGCTCCAAACAGCATACATGTACTAGAAAACGGATACCTTACCATAAACAATAGAAAAGGCAATGGAAGTGCAAATATTGCAACCATACTTATAACAGGTACATACAAGAACGTTAAAAGTAAAACTGCATATACAGCTAACAAAACTGCCCCTTCTGTAATAAGCCTTGTACGTTTCATCTTTTACCTCCTATTTCTAAAAAGAAAAGCATAGCAAAATGCACAGTAGAGTCCGACTCTACTGTGCATTTCATACGCTATTATTCACCAACATATGGTAAAAGTGCCATTTGACGAGCACGTTTAATTGCAACTGTAAGTTTGCGTTGGTATTTTGCGCTTGTTCCAGTTACACGACGAGGTAAAATTTTACCACGCTCAGAAACGAAACGTTTTAATAAATCAACATCTTTATAGTCAATGCGAGTGATGCCGTTAGATGTGAAGAAACACACCTTACGACGTTTCGCACGTCCACCTTTGCGTCCTGCCATGTCTATTTCCCTCCATTCTTTGTTAAAAATAACCGATCTATACCATTAGAATGGTAAATCGTCGTCCGAAATATCAATCGGTTGACCTACATTTGAAAATGGATCGTCATTCTTCGTAAATCCAGAGTTACCTGAGTTACCTGAATTACCAGATTGACCAAATGGGTTAGAGCCTTGGTTACCGTAACCAGCTCCTGATGGTTGCTGATTGAATGAACCACGTTGCTCCCCACCGCCATTACGCGGCTCTAAAAATTGTACGCTCTCCGCAAGAACCTCTGTTACATATACACGTTTACCATCTTGCCCCTCATAATTACGAGTTTGAAGACGTCCATCTACGCCTGCTAAGCTACCTTTTTTCAAATAATTCGCCACGTTTTCTGCTTGTTTACGCCATATTACACAATTAATAAAGTCAGCTTCACGCTCACCTTGTTGATTTGCAAATGCGCGATTTACAGCTAACGTGAAAGTAGCTACCGCAACACCATTGGGCGTGTAACGTAAGTCAGGGTCCTTAGTTAAACGACCAACGAGGATAACACGATTCATCAATCGAACCACTCTCCCTATATATCTTAATTATTTTTCTTCTTCTTTAACAACGATGTGACGAAGGATATCTTCGTTGATCTTAGCTAAACGATCGAATTCTTTAACAGCTTCTGCATCAGAATTTACGTTTAAGATCATGTAGAAACCGTCACGTAAGTCGTTGATTTCGTAAGCTAAACGACGCTTACCCCACTCTTTTGTGTTAATGATTTCTGCACCATTGTTAGTTAAAACGCCTGCGAAGCGCTCAACTAAAGCTTTTTGAGCTTCTTCCTCCATGTTTGGACGGATGATGTACATGATTTCGTACTTTTTCATTACACTTTCACCTCCTTTTGGTCTAAACGGCCCATAATGGGCAAGGAGCAATTAATTATATAGTAATTACTCACGAGTTTAGATTATATCATAGTAAGTTAGATGAATCAACTAACCAATAAATAAAAAACTTGGCAAACATATGATATATTTGCCAAGTTTATATCCCTATTTTTCCTAGGAAATATAAAATTACACGTTAAAGCGGAAGTGCATAACATCTCCATCTTTTACGATATACTCTTTTCCTTCTAAACGTACTTTTCCAGCTTCTTTAGCTGCTGTCATAGAACCGTTCTCCATTAAATCATCATATGAAACTGTTTCAGCACGAATAAATCCACGTTCAAAGTCTGTATGAATAACACCAGCACATTGTGGTGCCTTCATACCTTTCTTAAACGTCCATGCACGTACTTCTTGTACACCAGCTGTGAAATAAGTAGCTAAGCCTAATAAGTCGTATGCAGCACGAATCAGCTGATCTAAACCTGATTCTTCAATGCCCAACTCTTCAAGGAATACTTTTTTCTCTTCCTCATCTAACTCAGCAATTTCTGATTCAATTTTTGCACAAACAACAATTACTTGTGAATTTTCATTTGCCGCAAATTCTTTTACCATCTGCACATATTCATTTTCAGATGGATCCATGATATCATCTTCACTTACGTTTGCTACATAAAGCATCTCTTTCGTCGTAAGCAAATGAAGACCTTTAACAATTTTCATTTGTTCTTCTGTAAACTCAACAGTACGAGCTGGTTTTCCCGCTTCAAATGCTTCTTTTAAGCGAACTAAAATTTCGTGCTCATATACTGCTTCTTTATCCTTTTGTCTTGCTAATTTCGCTACACGTTCAATACGTTTATCAACAGATTCTAAATCTGCTAAAATTAGCTCTAAATTGATTGTTTCAATATCATCAATTGGATCTACTTTTCCTGAAACGTGTGTAATATTTTCATCCTCAAAACAACGAACAACTTGGCAAATTGCGTCTACTTGGCGAATATGAGATAAGAATTTGTTTCCTAATCCTTCACCTTTACTTGCACCTTTTACGATACCCGCGATATCAGTAAATTCAAATACAGTTGGAACAGTTTTTTTCGGTTCTACTAGTTCCGTTAATTTATTTAAGCGTTCATCTGGTACTTCTACAATCCCTACGTTCGGATCAATTGTACAGAATGGATAGTTTGCAGATTCTGCTCCCGCTTGTGTAATTGCATTAAATAATGTTGATTTCCCTACGTTAGGTAAACCAACAATCCCAGCCGTTAATCCCATATTTTTCACTCCTATGTCTCAATCTTCCATCATTATAGATAGTAACGAATAAAATGACAAGTTCCCTAAAAGTTCAAAAAAGTAACAGCTGCCTGGAGCAGCTGTTACTTCTTCTCTATTCTTCATGCTTTACAAGAATTTTTTTCACCTTGCGATCAAACTCTCTTCGAGGAATCATTACCGAATGGCCACATCCCTCGCACTTAACGCGGATATCCATTCCCATACGAATAATTTTCCAACGATTTACACCACATGGATGGGCCTTCTTCATTTCCACAACATCGTACAAGTTATATTGCTTTTGCTCCACTCTCTAAACCCCTCTCACAACTAATTTGCTTTCTCACTAACCATTTCTTCCCGATTATATAAGACCATACGTGGATATGGAATTTCAATACCATGTAAATCAAGACGATTTTTAATCTCTTTACGAAGGGCTCTAGCAATAGCCATATGTTTCATTGGTTCTACTTCAGAGACAACACGTAGTACAACTTCAGATGCAGCAAGTGTTTGAATTCCTAATAATTCTGGTTTTGCTACCATTTCTTCATATCTTTCAGGTAATTCCTCTAATAAATCTTCAATTACCTGTTCTGCTCGTGCTATATCACCTTCATAGGAAATTGATATATCAACAAAAGCTACACTATTACTAATGGAAAAGTTCGTTACTTGCGTAATACCACCATTTGGCAAAATATGGATTTCCCCTGTCCAGCTTTTTATCTTTGTTGTACGTAATCCAATTTCTAAAACTACACCTTCAAATTGACCGATACGAACATGGTCACCTACCGAAAACTGATCTTCTAATAAAATAAACAATCCTGTAATAACATCTTTTACTAAGCTTTGAGCACCAAAACCGACTGCTAAACCGATTACCCCAGCCCCAGCTAGTAAACCTGATGCATTAATGTTAAATACGCCTAAAATCGCTATTAACATTATGAACATAACAACGTATGCCACAATGTTTTCAAGCAATTTCGCTACTGTAACTGTACGACGCTCTGAGATTTGAATTGGTGAACGACTTCCCATACGGAATGCATTTCTTACAATTGCTCTAGCAATACGTACTACTACTGCACCAAGTACTAAAATTATCAATATTTTTAATGTTGCCATTCCGACATAAGCCCAACGATCTGAATCTAATAAATATCTCTTGGTAGCTTCGAATCCTTGTGTTAATACATCCATATACTTCTACCTCTCCGATAAAAATTTCTTTTTCATTCATTCTTTATTGTATCAGAAGTTTTCTCCATTTCTGAAAAAAAATTTATTGCTGTATTTGCATTTGTTCACTTTGATTCAGGTATAAAATGTAATGAATATATATATACTAGTACTATTATTTCCTGTTTTATAAACGGCTTGCAAAAATAAAGAACTTATAATTTTCCATATTACATTTTTTTCAATAAAACTTTACAGTGAATCATAAAATTTATCAGAAGGATGGATGATTCATGAATATAGGGAATTTCCGCTTACCTTTTTTTGAAAAAGAATCACAAAATATTATGCATCACGATTTAGAGGCTTGTACAACAATTAGTGATTTTCTTCTCTCACATATACCTATTAGTCAAAATACCCCCCTCAGCCTAATTTGCATAGGAACAGATCGTTCAACCGGTGACGCCCTTGGCCCACTAGTCGGATCTAAACTAGAACAAATGAACATTCAAAATTTCCACGTATTCGGCACACTTGATGAACCAATCCATGCGTTAAATCTCGAAGATAAAATTCAGAATATACAAACTTTAATTCCTGATTCTTTTATTATTGCCATTGATGCTTGTCTTGGAAAATCACAAAGTATCGGTTCCATAACTGTTGGTGAAGGACCTAGTAAACCTGGTGCAGCAATGAACAAAAAGTTACCTGCAATTGGCGAGCTACACATACATGGTATCGTAAATTTAAATGGTTTCATGGAATTTTTTGTCTTGCAAAATACAAGATTAAGCCTCGTTATGAAAATGGCGGACGTTATTGCCCAAAGTATAACGGAAACAGATCAGAAATTATCTGTATTAAAAAAGGCAAACCATCTATAAATAAAAAGATGGTTTGCTTTTCAGTTTTCCCCAGATAATAATTCTAAAATGCGATTTAAATCTTCCTTATCGAAAAATTCTATTTCAATTTTCCCTTTTTCTTTCTTTGTTTCTTTAATTTTTACACCTGTTCCAAACTTTTCTCTTAACAATGTTTCGCGCTCTTCGAAAAATATATTCCGCTCTCGCTTCACTGTCTTTGTTTCACGTGAAACGCGTTGATGAATCTGTTGAACAATTTGCTCTAGCTGTCTAACATTCAATCCTTCTTTTTCAATACGCTTTAATAAAGACTTTAGCTGTTCTTCATCTTTTATTGTAAGTAATGTCCGTCCATGTGCCATGGATAGACTTCCATTCGCAATCATTTCTTGAACAAATAAAGGAAGTGTAAGCAACCGAACATAATTAGCAATATATGGCCTACTTTTTCCAAGGCGCTTTGCTAATTGCTCTTGAGTTACATTCAACTCATCCATTAGCATTTGATATGCCAAAGCTTCTTCCATTGGATTTAAATCTTCACGTTGTAGATTTTCTAACAAAGCAAACTCCATCATTTGCTGTTCATTTAATTCTCGAACGACAGCTGGCACCTTTTCAAGGCATGCTTCTTTTGCAGCACGGTATCTACGTTCACCAGCAACGATTTCATATCCTTTAATACTTTTCCTTACGATTAAAGGCTGTAAAATACCATGTTCTTTAATAGATGCTGCCAGTTCTTGAATAGCTTCTTTTTGAAAGTTTTTACGCGGTTGGTAGGGGTTTGGCCTTAATTCAGTTAGTGCAATTTCCTGAATTTTTTCTTCCTCTCTCACATCTAAATCTGGAAAAAAAGCATTAATCCCTCTTCCTAATCCTTTAGCCACCAGCAATCACTTCCTCTGCTAAATCTATATACACTTCTGCACCTCTTGATTTAGCATCATACTGCATAATTGGTTTTCCATGACTTGGTGCTTCACTCAAACGAACATTGCGCGGAATAATAGAACGATATACTTTATCTCGAAAATATTTCTTCACTTCATCTATAACTTGAATCCCTAAATTTGTACGTGCATCTAGCATGGTTAATAGTACACCTTGAATTGCTAAATTTTTATTTAAATGCTTTTGTACAAGTCGAACTGTATTCAGTAATTGACTCAATCCTTCCAATGCGTAGTATTCACACTGAACTGGAATAATAACAGAATCTGCTGCCGTTAGTGCATTAATTGTTAATAAGCCTAAAGATGGGGGACAATCAATAATAATATAATCATATTCATTACGGATTGGCTGCAAAGCCCTTTGTAAACGAACTTCCCGGGAAATGGTCGGTACCAGTTCAATTTCAGCACCTGCCAATTGAATTGTAGCAGGTAGAACATCTAAATTTTCAGTTGCGGTTTTTTGTATAACCCCTTGAACATCAGCATCTTCCACAAGAACATTATAAATACATTGATCTAATTCCGACTTTTCAATTCCTACACCTGTCGTTGCGTTCCCCTGAGCATCAATATCAATAAGCAATACTTTTTTTCCTACCTGTGCCAATCCAGCTCCTAGGTTAACAGACGTTGTTGTTTTCCCTACACCGCCTTTTTGATTAGCAATAGCAATGATTTTTCCCATGATGTCACCTACTTTCAACCTTTCTGTCTTATTCTGAAAATAATTATGTTTATTGTAACATGAAATGAAAATTTTTCTTTTGCATCCTTATTAAACTTCAAAATTTATTCCAAAACTCCTTCTTCATTTAAGAAGAAAAATATAGGAAAAGAGATCTCTCCAAAGGATGAGATCTCTTTCAAATATGAATTATTTTTTTTTAGGAATCTTAATTGTGATCTGATAGTACTCATCAAATTCTTCTTCTTCAGAGTTTACTTTCAGTCCACTATTTGTAACCATTTGTAGCGATTGTCTAATTGTATTCATTGCAATTCGCATATCACGACTTACTGCTTTCTGTTTTGCCTTACGCTTTGGTTTTACTTCTTCCAATAGCTTAGCAATGCGTTCCTCAGTCTGTTTTACATTCAATTGCTTTTCTACAATTTCTTGTAAAACTTTCAACTGTAATTCTTCATTTTTTAAAGGAATAAGGGCACGGGCATGACGTTCTGTAATACTCTTTTCTAGCAATGCTCGTTTAATTTCTTCAGGCAACTTTAATAATCGCAACTTATTTGCGATTGTTGATTGTCCTTTTCCGAGCCTCTGCGCTAATGCCTCTTGTGTTAAATTATGTAACTCAATTAGCTTTTGATAAGCAACAGCCTCTTCAATTGCTGTTAATTCCTCACGTTGCAAGTTCTCAATGAGAGCAACAGAAGCTGTTTCCGTATCATTTAAGTTTTTAATAATCGCTGGAACTTTTTCCCACCCTAATTTCGTTGCAGCACGAAAACGTCTTTCCCCGGCAATAATTTCATACTTATCTTCTTCATATTTCCTGATAACAATTGGTTGAATGAGTCCATGTGTACGAATGGTCAACGCAAGTTCATCAATACGCGCGGCATCAAAAACTGTACGTGGTTGATAGCGATTGGGAATGATATTTGCTATCGGAATTTCTTGTATTTCTTCATGTATCTTTTTATCTATTTCTTCATGGCTTTCGTTTTGTAATTCGAATTCGCTCTCTTTATCTCCAAAGCCAAATAAACGAGAAAACGTATTTTTCATACATATTCCACCACCTTTGGGCCTATTGAATGTCCTACACAGAAATGTTTCCTATGAAACATTTACGTTTTCATTTATATAATTTAATCTTACGTCTAATAAGATTTATTTTTCAATAGGTAATTTATTGGGTGTCCCTGGCTTACGCGGATATTTCTTTGGTGTTTTGCGCTTTTTCACGATTGCTAAAATATTACGTTCACTTTCTTCAAATGGTAATTGGAAAGTAGAAATCTCTTTTAGTTCACCGCCAAGTATTTCTAAAGCATACTTACCATTTTCAATCTCTTCGTTGGCAGCTGCACCTTTCATAGCGATAAATGTCCCACCTACTTTTACAAGAGGTAAACATAACTCACTCAATACAGAAAGACGTGCTACCGCACGCGCCATCACGATATCAAATGATTCACGTACACCTTCTTTTTTCCCAAATGTTTCAGCACGATCATGACAAAACGCAACATCACTTAGCTCTAATTTTTGGGCTAAATGATTTAAAAAATTGATACGTTTTTGCAATGAATCTACAATCGTTACTTTTAAATGCGGGAAACAAATTTTCAATGGAATACTTGGAAATCCTGCTCCTGCACCGACATCACAAATAGAAAATGGCTTTGAAAAATCATTATAAAAAGCAGCTGTAATCGAGTCAAAAAAGTGTTTTAAATACACTTCTTCTTTCTCTGTAATAGCTGTTAAATTCATTTTCTCATTCCATTCTACTAATGTTTCAAAGTAGATTTTAAATTGCTCTAATTGCCTAGGAGAAAGGTTAATTCCTCTTTCTCCTAGCATAGATTGAAATTGTTCTATGTTCATCTTGCCATATCTCCTTATTATTTATTGGTTCGATACTCGCGCAATTTTTCCTTGTTCAATATACACAAGTAAAATGGAAATATCAGCTGGATTTACTCCGGAAATACGGGATGCTTGCCCCATAGAAAGAGGACGAACATCTTTTAATTTTTGTCTTGCTTCAGAAGCGATTCCAGAAATCGCATCATAATCAATATCAACAGGAATCTTTTTGCTTTCCATTTTCTTCATACGTTCTACTTGTTGTAAGGATTTTTCAATATATCCTTCATACTTAATTTGAATTTCTACCTGCTCTGCAATTTCATCGTGTATTTCCACTTCACTTGGCACAAGAATACGAATATGTTCATACGTCATTTCCGGACGACGTAGTAAGTCACTTGCACGTATTCCATCCTTTAATTCACTCCCACCAACACTGCGAATTAATTCTTGCACTTCAGGACGTGGTTTAATAATAATGCTTTCTAAACGTAATTTTTCTTGTTCAATCTGTTCCTTTTTCACAGTAAAACGCCCGTAACGCTCTTCTGGAATTAAGCCAATTTCGTGGCCAATTTCTGTTAAACGAAGATCGGCATTATCATGACGCAATAATAGACGGTATTCAGCACGGGATGTTAAAAGACGATATGGTTCGTTTGTCCCTTTTGTCACAAGATCATCAATTAAAACACCAATATAAGCATCTGAACGACCTAAAATAACCTCTTTCTTCCCTAGAGAGCGGCATGCTGCGTTAATCCCGGCCATAATTCCTTGTCCTGCTGCTTCTTCGTAACCAGACGTACCGTTAATTTGACCTGCTGTATATAAATTTTTAATTTTTTTCGTCTCCAGTGTCGGCCACAACTGAGTTGGTACAATTGCATCATATTCGATCGCATAACCTGTACGCATCATCTCAACATTCTCTAAACCAGGAATCGTTTTAAGCATTTCACGCTGGACATCTTCCGGTAAACTTGTTGACAAACCTTGTACATATACTTCCTGTGTATTACGACCTTCCGGCTCTAAGAAAATTTGATGACGCGGTTTATCGTTAAATCGCACCACTTTATCTTCAATTGAAGGACAGTAACGTGGACCTGTTCCTTTAATCATACCAGAATACATAGCTGAACGATGCAAGTTTCGATCAATTAAACGATGTGTCTCTTCACTTGTATATGTTAACCAACATGGAATTTGATCCATAATAAATTTTGTAGTTTCAAAAGAAAATGCACGTGGTTTTTCATCACCCGGTTGAATTTCCGTTTTACTATAATCAATTGTATTGCTATTCACACGAGGAGGCGTACCTGTTTTAAATCTGACAAGATCAAAGCCAAGTTCCTCTAGATGCTCAGATAATGTGATAGATGGTTGCTGATTATTCGGACCACTTGAGTATTTTAAATCGCCCATGATAATCTCACCACGTAGGAATGTACCCGTTGTAATCACAACTGTTTTCGCTGTATATTCAGCACCTGATTGTGTAATTACACCTTTACATACATCATCCTCAACAATTAGACGCTCTACCATTCCTTGACGTAATGTTAAATTTGGCGTTTCTTCAATTGTTTTCTTTAATTCGTGTTGATATGAAAATTTATCCGCTTGTGCACGAAGAGCGCGTACAGCTGGACCTTTTCCCGTGTTTAACATACGCATTTGGATGTGAGTTTTATCAATGTTTCGTCCCATCTCACCGCCTAATGCATCAATCTCACGTACAACAATCCCTTTCGCTGGTCCACCAACAGAAGGGTTACATGGCATAAAAGCAACCATATCTAAATTAATTGTTAACATTAATGTTTTTGAGCCCATTCGTGCTGCTGCAAGCCCAGCTTCACATCCTGCATGACCTGCACCGATTACTATGACATCGTAAGAACCGGCATTGTATCCCATTATTATTCCTCCTAAAATTATCTATCCTTCTAAAACAACTATATGTTATTTTCCTAAACAAAATTGAGAAAATAATTGGTCGATTAAGCTTTCATGAACAGTATCACCAGTAATTTCACCAAGGATTTCCCACGTTCTTGTTAGATCGATTTGAACCATATCAATTGGCACACCGTTCTCTATTGCCTCAATAGCATCTCCAATTGTCTTTTCCGCTTGTGTTAATAAACCGATATGTCTCGCATTAGAAACATACGTCATATCTGCTGACTCAATTGTTCCTTCAAAGAATAGATCTGCTATCGCTTTTTCTAGCTCATCCACACCTTTTTCTTCAATTAGTGACGTTGTGATCATACGATTTTTACCTGCTAATTCTGTAACACGTTTCATATCAATTTGCTTTGGTAAATCCGTTTTATTTACAATGACAATAAAGTCTTTTCCTCGCACTGCACGGAATAAGTCTTCATCTTCATTTGTTAATGCTTCACTATAGTTTACTACAATTAGAACTAAATCAGCCTGTCCCATCATTTCTTTTGATCGTTCTACACCGATTCGTTCAACAATATCTTCAGTTTCACGGATTCCCGCCGTATCAATAAGTTTAAGTGGCACACCACGCACATTGACATACTCTTCAATTACATCGCGCGTTGTTCCTGCTATATCTGTCACAATCGCCTTTTTCTCTTGCACGAGACTATTTAATAACGAGGATTTCCCAACGTTCGGTCTTCCGATAATTGCTGTTGCAATTCCTTCTCGTAAAATTTTCCCTTGCTTAGATGTCTCCAATATTTTTTTAATTTCACCGCGAACATGTGTGGCTTTTTCAATTAAAATATTGTGCGTCATTTCTTCGACATCATCGTATTCTGGATAATCTATATTTACTTCTACATGAGCTAATGTTTCTAAAATTTCCTGACGAAGGCGACCGATTAATTTAGATAATCGCCCTTCCATTTGATTCATTGCTACGTTCATCGCTCGATCTGTTTTCGCACGAATCAAATCCATTACAGCTTCTGCTTGCGATAAGTCAATACGCCCATTTAAAAATGCACGCTTTGTAAATTCACCCGGTTCTGCCAAACGCACTCCTTGAGCCAAAATAAGTTGTAATACTTTATTTACAGAAACAAGACCACCGTGACAATTGATCTCTACAATATTTTCACGCGTAAATGTCCTTGGCGCTCGCATAATCGATACCATTACCTCTTCGATAACTTGATCTGTATCTAAATCAACAATATGACCGTAGTGAATCGTATGAGAAGAAACTGCCGTTAAATCTTTCCCTTTAAAAATGCGATTGACCTTTTCAATCGCATCCTCTCCACTTACTCGAACAATGGCAATTGCCCCTTCTCCAAGTGCCGTGGAAATTGCAGCAATTGTATCAAAATCCATGTCCTTTCACCTCACTTGCTTATTTCTCTCTATTTCAACATGATTTTTTCTTTCACTAAACTATTAGGATACCATAACGAACCTATCTACAAAAGAATAATAACTCATTTTATTATGTCCTCATGTAAAAAACACTAAACTTATTCACAGTGGATAAGTTTAGTGTTTTTCAGTTATCCACAATCTATTTTTCATAAATTAACAAGAAAAAAACCGGTACTCGAATGAGTAACCGGTTATTTGGAAGATATTACAACATGTCGATGTGGTTCTTTCCCTTCGGAAGTTGTAATTACATTTGGATGATTGGACAATGCTTGATGAATAATTTTTCTCTCAAAAGAAGGCATTGGTTCTAACACAACATTTTTTTTAGTTACCGTGACCTGTTTTGCTAATCGATAAGAAAGCGATTCTAACGTATCTTTTCTCTTACTACGATAGTTTTCAGCATCAATTGTGATACCAATATATTGCTTTGTACTGCGATTCGCAACAAGTTTTGTTAAATATTGTAAAGAATTTAATGTATGTCCTCTTTTTCCGATCAATACCCCTACATCTTTTCCAAAAAGTGTAAACTCAATTTCTCGACCCTTTACATTTTTCGTAATCATCACATCCACACCCATTTCCTGAACAACACTTTGTAAGTATTGCTCAGCTTCTTGAATGGGATCTTTCTTCATTACAACTTCCACGATAGCTGGACGATTCCCTATAAAACCTAGAAATCCTCTCTTTCCCTCATCAATCACATTCACGTCTACTTGATCCCTTGAAACTTTTAATTGTCTTAAAGCATCTTGTACTGCCAGCTCGACTGTTTGTCCTTTAGCAGTAATTATACTCACTTGCTTGATCCTCCTGCCTTACTAGCCTTAATTTCAGGCCCTTTGATCATATACATTTGAGCGATACCAAAGATGTTACCAACTACCCAATATAGTGATAATGCTGCTGGGAAGTTAATTGCAAAGACTAAAATCATGATTGGCATAAGCCAAATCATCATTGCCATTTGTGGATTTTGTCCAGCAGTACCTGCCATTGCAAGTTTTTGCTGAATAAATGTTGTGATTGCCGCAACAATTGGAAGGATATAGTACGGATCCGCATGTCCTAAATCAAACCATAAGAAGCTATGTTGCTTAATCTCTGCCGTCCTCATAATTGCATGGTAAAATGCGAATAAAATTGGCATTTGAATAAAAATTGGTAAACAACCTGCTAATGGATTTACACCGTGTGTTTTATACAACTGCATCATTTCTTGTTGTAACTTTTGCTGCGTCGCTTGGTCTTTAGAACTATATTTCTCTTTTAACTTCGCCATTTCTGGTTGCAATACTTGCATTGCCTTCGTACTCTTCGTCTGCTTAATCATTAATGGTAACAATGCAAAACGAATGATAAGAGTTGTGACAACAATCGCTAAACCATAATTACTACCAAATAAGTTTGCAAAATACGTGATTAACTGAGAAAGCGGGTATACGAAATATTCATTCCAGATCCCTGTACTTTTCGGTGTAATCGGCTGATTCGTTTCATTACAGCCAGTAGCAATTGCCATTAAAGCAATAACCATGACTAGTAAGCCTATCTTTTTTTTCACAGCCTGCTCCTCCTTGTTTCGGTATGTATATAGTGTAATTCATTTTCCTTTTCCTACGCTACTTGTTTGTTATTTTAATACCAGAACGCTTAAAAGCATGAATTAAGCTTTTCTTCAATTGTTCGTATGTCATATCTGCACAAGGCTTCCTTGCTATTATAACAAAATCTTTTCCAGAATCTATCTCATCTTTTAATTCTGCAATCGATTGGCGAATCATACGCTTAATTCGATTACGTACTACTGCATTTCCTAACTTTTTGCTAACGGAAAGACCAATGCGAAAGTATGATTGCTCCGCTTTTTCAAGCTGATAGACCACAAACTGACGATTTGCATTTGATTTTCCATTTTGAAAAACAGCCTGAAATTCATCATTTTTCTTTATACGATTTTTTTTCTTCATATCAATTGACACTCCTGTATTTCATCAGCGGAAATTCATTATTACTAGAAAAAAAGACCACTGAACGATCAGTGGTCTACGCAGATAATACTTTTCTTCCTTTACGACGACGAGCTGCTAGCACTTTACGTCCGTTCGCTGTGCTCATACGGCTGCGGAAACCATGTACTTTGCTGCGCTTACGTTTATTTGGTTGGTAAGTTCTTTTCATTATATGACACCTCCCTGAGGAATATCTGTTAAAGACAGTCTTATAAATTATAGTTAATCAACTAGGAAAATGTCAATGGTTCTCTAAATTTTCATCAAATATTCATTTTGAACCTATTCACAATTTTTTTCACAGCTGTTTTATTTCTTTGTGGATAATATATTTTTCATTTTTTTGTATCCACAAATTATTTTTTCACTTTTACACAGTATATCGTATTGTGGACAAGTTTATTCCACAAGGTATTGATTTTGTGGATAACTTTCTGAAATTCATTGCTATCGCTATCTTTTTTTGATATTATAGTTGTGTTTTCACCTTGAACAAGTTTTCCACAAGTTTAGTTTATCCACAAATTGTGCATAACATGTGGACAGTTATAATCACATGTGGGTAAACAGTTGTCCACATTTGTATTTTTTGTCGAAAACTCTATCTCGTATACAAACGACGTTTTTAGGTTTTAAAATACGTTTCGTATAAATATACATTTCGTTATTTTGAGGTTGTACAATTGTTGCACAACCTTATTCTTTTACCATCTTTGTAAAGGAGGGACACCTTTGGAAAATATCTCTGATTTATGGAATAGTGCTTTGAAAGAACTCGAAAAAAAGGTCAGTAAACCAAGTTATGAGACATGGTTGAAATCAACCAAAGCACATGCTTTGAAAAAAGATATATTAACGATTACAGCTCCGAATGAATTTGCTCGTGACTGGCTAGAATCTCATTATTCAGAACTAATTTCAGAAACACTTTATGATTTAACAGGAGCAAAACTAGAAATTCGCTTTATTATTCCCCAAAGTCAAACTGAAGAGGAGATTGACTATCCTCCTGCTAAAAAGAAAAGAATAAATGATGAGTCCAATCACTTACCACAGAGCATGTTAAATCCAAAATACACGTTTGATACATTTGTTATTGGCTCTGGGAACCGTTTTGCTCATGCAGCTTCATTAGCAGTTGCTGAAGCACCAGCAAAAGCATATAACCCGCTATTTATTTATGGGGGAGTTGGGCTTGGGAAAACACACCTAATGCATGCAATTGGTCATTATGTCATTGAACATAATCCGAATGCTAAGGTTGTTTATTTATCATCAGAAAAATTTACAAATGAATTTATTAACTCTATTCGTGATAATAAAGCTGTCGATTTCCGTAATAAATACCGTAATGTCGATGTCTTGCTTATAGATGATATTCAATTTCTTGCTGGAAAAGAACAAACACAAGAAGAGTTCTTCCATACATTTAATGCGCTACATGAAGAAAGCAAGCAAATTGTAATCTCAAGCGATCGACCGCCAAAAGAGATTCCGACATTAGAAGATCGCCTTCGCTCCCGTTTTGAGTGGGGACTTATTACAGATATTACACCGCCAGATTTAGAGACGAGAATTGCGATTTTACGAAAAAAAGCGAAAGCGGAAGGCCTTGACATCCCAAATGAAGTCATGCTCTATATCGCAAATCAAATTGACTCGAACATTCGTGAACTAGAAGGTGCACTTATTCGAGTTGTTGCTTATTCATCTTTAATTAATAAAGATATTAATGCGGATTTAGCTGCCGAAGCACTTAAAGATATTATTCCAAATTCTAAACCAAAGATTATTTCTATTTATGATATTCAAAAAGCCGTTGGAGATGTTTTTCAAGTTAAACTAGAAGACTTTAAAGCAAAAAAACGCACAAAATCAGTCGCGTTTCCTCGCCAAATTGCAATGTATCTATCACGTGAGTTAACAGATTCATCTTTACCTAAAATTGGTGAAGAATTTGGTGGACGTGACCACACAACAGTCATCCATGCGCACGAAAAAATTTCAAAACTATTAAAAACTGATACACAACTACAAAAACAAGTTGAGGAAATCAATCATATTTTAAAGTAGTAGCTGAATAGTGTGAATAACTTCCCTTGTTTTACACACAGTCTATCCACATGTAGATAGACTGTTTTTCCGTCTCTAAATGGAGTTATCCACATATCCACAAGCCCTATTACTATTACTACTATTTTTTTATATTTATTAAATAAATAAAATCTTATACTTGCCGGAGGTTTTCGCTATGCGTTTTACAATTCAAAAAGACTATCTTGTAAGAAGTGTACAAGATGTAATGAAGGCCGTTTCCTCTCGTACAACTATTCCCATACTTACAGGAATTAAAGTTGTAGTAACTGAAGAAGGTGTTACATTGACAGGAAGCGATGCTGATATTTCGATTGAATCTTTTATTCCAGTTGAAGAAAATGGAAAAGAAATTGTTGAAATTGCACAATCGGGGAGCATTGTTTTACAAGCAAAATATTTTAGTGAGATCGTAAAAAAATTACCAAAAGACACAGTAGAAATCTCTGTGGAAAATCATTTTATGACAAAAATAAAATCTGGAAAGTCAGAGTTTAATCTAAATGGTTTAGATGCTGCTGAATATCCATTATTACCGCAAATTGAAGAACATCATGTATTTAAAATCCCGACAGATTTACTAAAACATATGATTCGTCAAACTGTATTTGCGGTTTCAAGTTCTGAAACTCGTCCGATCTTGACAGGTGTAAACTGGAAAGTGTATAACAGTGAACTGACTTGTATTGCAACAGATAGTCACAGGTTAGCACTTCGTAAAGCGAAGATTGAAGGTCATACAATTTCTGATGAATTTCAAGCGAATGTTGTTATCCCTGGTAAGAGTTTAAATGAATTGAGCAAAATTCTAGATGAGTCTGAAGAAATGGTGGATATTGTCATTACGGAGTATCAAGTATTATTCCGAACTAAACATTTATTATTCTTCTCAAGGTTGTTAGAAGGGAATTACCCGGATACAACACGTTTAATTCCGGCAGAAAGTAAAACCGACATATTTGTAAATACAAAAGAGTTTTTACAAGCAATTGATCGTGCTTCTTTACTAGCAAGAGATGGTCGCAATAATGTTGTGAAATTATCGACGTTAGAACAACAAATGCTGGAACTTTCTTCAAATTCACCAGAAATCGGAAAAGTAGTAGAGGAAGTTCAATGTGAAAAAATAGAAGGGGAAGAATTAAAAATCTCCTTTAGTGCAAAATATATGATGGATGCATTAAAAGCGTTAGACAGTACAGAAATTAAAATTAGTTTTACTGGAGCGATGAGACCATTCTTAATTCGTACAGTAAATGATGATTCTATCATCCAATTAATTTTACCAGTTCGTACTTACTAAGCGAGAGTGAGGGTTACTAGTTTGAATATGCTAGTGGCCCTTATTTGATTTTCGGGGTATTACTTTCCTAATGCGGGTTTATTTAGTACAATGAAAGAATGAACACTTTCAGAAAGTGAGCGATTTTATGAAACGTATTAAGATTTCAACTGAGTATATTACACTGGGACAATTTTTAAAGTTAGCTGATGTAATTGATACAGGCGGTGCTGTTAAATGGTTCTTACAAGAATACGAAGTGTATGTCAATCAAGAGCTTGAAAATAGAAGAGGCCGAAAGTTGTATGCAAATGATATTGTTGAAATTCCGGGAAACGGAACATTTCAAGTTCAAGCATAAAGGGGGAGCCCTTTGTATATTAAAGAATTACAATTAAAAAATTATCGCAATTATGAATATCTGGATCTCTCCTTTGAGGATAAAGTGAATGTAATTATTGGTGAAAATGCTCAAGGGAAAACGAATTTGATGGAAGCTATTTATGTATTAGCGATGGCCAAGTCTCATCGAACTTCGAACGATCGTGAACTTATCCGGTGGGATGAGGATTATGGTAAAATAAAAGGTAGATTACAAAAGCGAAACAGTTCCTTGTCTTTAGAATTAAATATTTCTAAAAAAGGGAAGAAGGCAAAATTAAATCAGCTAGAACAACAAAGGTTAAGCCAATATATTGGTGAAATGAATGTTGTTATGTTTGCCCCAGAAGATTTAAATCTTGTAAAAGGAAGCCCTCAAGTACGAAGACGCTTTTTAGATATGGAACTTGGACAAATAGCTCCTGTCTATTTGTATGAGTTAAGTCAATATCAAAAAGTGCTCACGCAGCGAAATCACTTGCTTAAAAAAATGCAAGGGAATAGTAAAAATGAGGAAACGATGTTGGATGTATTTACACTGCAACTCATTGAACATGGTACAAAAATTTTGCAAAAACGTTTTGAGTTTCTGCATTTATTACAAGAATGGGCTGCCCCAATCCATCGTGGCATTAGTAGGGGATTAGAGGAACTAGAAATAGTCTATAAACCGAGCGTAGATGTATCAGAATCAATGGATTTGTCGAAAATAAAAGAAGTATACTATGAAAGTTTTCAATCTGTGAAACAACGTGAAATTTTCCGTGGTACAACTTTAATTGGTCCTCATCGTGACGATTTACAATTCTTCGTTAATGATAAAAATGTTCAAGTCTTTGGTTCACAAGGGCAACAACGAACAACCGCACTTTCCCTAAAGTTAGCTGAAATTGAATTGATTTATTCAGAGGTTAAAGAATATCCAATCCTCTTATTAGATGATGTGTTATCAGAGTTAGATGATTATCGTCAATCACATCTTTTAAATACAATTCAAGGAAAAGTGCAAACATTTGTGACAACGACAAGTGTCGACGGAATTGAACACGAAACATTAAAGCAAGCGAAAACAATTCATGTAACGAACGGCACGGTAGATTGTGAAATAGACAGAACATAATTTCTGTTTAAATGGAAAAGTAGGTGATCTTTGTGTCAATGGAACAAAAGCAAATGCAGGAAAATTCATATGATGAAAGTCAAATACAGGTGCTTGAGGGACTGGAAGCAGTTCGAAAACGCCCGGGTATGTATATTGGATCTACAAGTGGGAAGGGTCTTCATCACCTTGTATGGGAAATTGTAGATAATAGTATTGATGAAGCATTAGCAGGATACTGTGATGAAATTAATGTTAGCATTGAAGAAGATAATAGTATTCGTGTGACGGATAATGGTCGTGGTATTCCAGTTGGTATACAAGAAAAAATGGGACGCCCTGCTGTAGAGGTTATTATGACTGTACTCCACGCAGGTGGTAAATTTGGCGGTGGCGGTTATAAAGTTTCCGGTGGTTTACATGGTGTGGGTGCATCTGTTGTAAATGCTCTATCAACAGAGTTGGAAGTATTTGTACATCGTGAAGGTAAAATTCACTATCAAAAGTATGAACGAGGTATCCCAGCTGCAGATTTAAAGGTAATTGGTGAAACAGATCATACAGGAACAATAACTCGTTTTAAGCCAGATCCAGAAATTTTTAAAGAAACTACAGAATACGATTTTGATACATTAGCAACACGTATGCGTGAACTAGCATTTTTAAATCGTAATATTAAATTGATAATTGAAGATAAACGCGAAAATAAGCAGAAGAAAGAGTTCCATTATGAAGGTGGAATTAAATCTTATGTTGAGCATTTAAACCGCTCGAAGCAACCGATTCATGAAGAACCTGTATATGTAGAGGGTTCGAAAGATGGAATTCAAGTTGAAGTTTCTCTTCAATATAACGAAGGTTATACAAACAATATTTATTCATTTACGAATAATATTCATACGTATGAAGGTGGTACACATGAGGTTGGTTTCAAGACTGCCCTAACACGTGTAATAAATGATTATGGACGAAAAAATAACATCTTAAAAGATGCTGATAGTAACCTAACAGGTGAAGATGTACGTGAAGGACTAACAGCGATTGTTTCCATCAAACATCCGAATCCACAGTTTGAGGGACAAACGAAAACAAAACTTGGAAATAGTGAAGCGAGAACGATTACAGAATCTGTTTTCTCAGAAGCGTTCGAAAAGTTTTTACTTGAGAATCCAAATGTTGCTCGTAAGATTGTGGATAAAGGAACAATGGCAGCACGTGCACGTGTAGCAGCGAAGAAGGCACGTGAATTAACACGCCGAAAGAGTGCGCTGGAAGTATCTAGTTTGCCAGGGAAGCTTGCAGACTGTTCTTCTAAAGATCCTTCGATTAGTGAAATTTACATCGTAGAGGGAGATTCTGCAGGAGGTTCTGCAAAACAAGGACGCGATCGCCACTTTCAAGCGATTTTACCACTTAAGGGTAAAATTATTAACGTTGAAAAGGCACGATTAGATAAGATTTTATCTAATGATGAAGTACGTACGATTATCACAGCGATTGGTACAAATATCGGTGGGGATTTTGATATTGAAAAAGCTCGCTATCATAAAGTTATTATTATGACCGATGCCGATGTTGATGGCGCGCATATTCGTACTCTATTATTAACGTTCTTCTATCGTTATATGCGTCAAATCATTGAACATGGTTATATATATATTGCACAACCACCATTGTTTAAAGTGCAACAAGGGAAAAAGATTCAATATGCTTATAACGATAAAGAGCTTGAAAAAATATTAGCAGAGTTACCAGCTCACCCAAAACCTGGTATTCAGCGTTACAAAGGTCTTGGGGAAATGAATCCGACTCAATTATGGGAAACGACAATGGATCCAGAAGTACGTTCATTACTTCAAGTTTCTCTGCAAGATGCAATTGAAGCAGATGAAACGTTTGAAATTTTAATGGGTGATAAAGTAGAGCCACGTCGTAACTTTATCCAAGAAAATGCAAAATACGTGAAAAACCTTGATATTTAAGTAAGTAATGACAGGAATCTAAGCATTCCTGTCTTCTACATATAAATCAATGTATATGTAACGGAAATGTAAGAGGAGGTGCTCGTTGATGTCAGACAATCAAGAACAAGCACGAATTCGAGAAATTAATATTAGTCATGAAATGCGTACCTCATTTTTAGATTACGCAATGAGTGTTATCGTATCTCGTGCACTACCAGATGTTCGTGATGGGTTAAAACCTGTGCATCGCAGGGTTTTATACGCAATGAATGATTTAGGGATTACTGCTGATAAAGCATATAAAAAATCAGCGCGTATTGTTGGTGAAGTAATTGGTAAGTATCACCCGCATGGTGATTCAGCCGTTTACGAAACAATGGTACGTATGGCACAAGATTTTAGTCAACGTTATATGCTTGTTGATGGGCATGGTAACTTCGGTTCTGTTGATGGAGATTCAGCAGCAGCAATGCGTTATACAGAAGCAAGAATGTCTAAGATTTCTATGGAGCTGTTGCGTGATATTACGAAAAACACGATAGATTACCAAGACAATTACGATGGTTCTGAGAGAGAACCAATTGTATTACCAGCGCGCTTTCCTAACTTATTAGTAAACGGTACGACAGGTATCGCGGTTGGTATGGCAACAAATATTCCGCCTCATCAACTTGGAGAAGTAATTGATGGCGTGCTAGCATTGAGTCATAATCCTGACATTACTATTGCGGAATTAATGGAATTTATTCCGGGACCAGATTTCCCAACGGCGGGTCTAATCTTAGGGAGAAGTGGAATTCGAAGAGCGTATGAAACAGGTCGCGGTTCTATTATACTTCGTGCTAAAGTTGAAATTGAAGAAAAGGCAAATGGAAAACAAGCAATTATTGTAACAGAGCTGCCTTATCAAGTGAATAAAGCTCGATTAATTGAAAAAATTGCAGAGTTAGTTCGCGATAAAAAAATCGAAGGTATTACAGATTTACGCGATGAGTCAGATCGAAATGGTATGCGTATTGTCATGGAAGTACGCCGTGATGCAAATGCAAACGTACTATTAAATAATTTATATAAACATACAGCGCTTCAAACAAGCTTCGGTATTAATATGTTATCGCTCGTGAATGGGGAGCCACAAGTATTAAACTTAAAACAAACTTTATATTATTATTTAGAGCATCAACAGGTAGTTATTCGTAGACGTACTGCTTATGAATTAGAGAAAGCGGAAGCTCGGGCTCATATTTTAGAGGGGTTACGAATTGCATTAGATCACCTTGATGAAGTAATTACTTTAATTCGTAGTTCAAAGACTGCTGATATTGCAAAACAAGGATTGATGGAACGTTTCGGTTTAAGTGAAAAACAAGCGCAAGCAATTTTAGATATGCGTCTGCAACGCTTAACAGGACTAGAACGTGAAAAAATTGAACAAGAATATCAAGACTTAATGAAGTTAATTGCTGAATTAAAGGCCATCTTAGCAGATGAAGAAAAGGTTCTTGAAATTATTCGTGAAGAATTAACAGAAGTAAAAGAACGCTTTAATGATAAAAGAAGAACAGAAATTACAATTGGTGGTATGGAATCAATTGAAGATGAGGATTTAATCCCAGAGCAAAATATCGCTATCACACTTACTCATAATGGTTATATCAAAAGGTTACCAGCTTCTACGTACAAAACACAGAACCGTGGAGGACGTGGTGTACAAGGAATGGGTACGAATGATGATGACTTTGTTGAGCATTTATTGACAACGTCTACACATGATCATATTCTATTCTTCACAAACAAAGGTAAAGTATACCGTACAAAAGGATATGAAATTCCAGAGTATAGCCGTACGGCAAAAGGTATACCAATTGTTAATTTGTTAGAAGTAGATAAAGGTGAGTGGGTCAACGCTATTATTCCAATCCGTGAATTTGGTGATGATCAATTCTTATTCTTCACAACAAAACAAGGTATTTCTAAGAGAACGCCTCTTTCATCATTTGCCAATATACGTACGAATGGTTTAATTGCAATTTCCCTTCGTGAAGAGGACGAAGTAATCTCTGTACGCTTAACATCTGGTGATAAGGATATTATTGTTGGAACAAGTAACGGTATGTTAATTCGTTTCAATGAGCAAGATGTTCGTTCTATGGGACGTAATGCGGCAGGTGTAAAAGCTATTACACTAGGTGATGAAGACCAAGTTGTAGGTATGGAAATTGTTGAAGAGGATATGAACGTTTTAATTGTAACCAAAAATGGTTACGGAAAACGTACACCGGTTGATGAATATCGTCTACAAAGTCGCGGTGGTAAAGGTTTAAAAACATGTAATATCACAGATAAAAACGGTAAATTAGTAGCAGTTAAGTCTGTAACTGGCGAAGAAGATATTATGCTAATTACAGCTGCGGGTATTATTATCCGTATGCCAGTTGATCAAATTTCTCAAATGGGTCGTAATACGCAAGGTGTACGATTAATCCGTTTGGAAAATGAACAAGAAGTAGCAACAGTAGCAAAAGCGCAAAAAGATGAAGAAGAAGAAGATGGAAGCGAAGAGGCTTCTGAAGAATAAGAGTGGGGATTTTCCCTCTCTTATTTTTTTTAGAATAATACTTGCATAGAGATGGGAAAGTCTATATAATAGGCAGAGTCAGCAAATGAGAGATACAAGTTATCGAAAAAACTTGTTGACGAAAATAATATACTGTGTTATATTATAAAAGTCGCTGAAACGCGATGTTGAACTTTGAAAACTAAACGAAACAAACAACGTGAAACGTCAATTTTTATTTTAGATGCTAGACAAACTAACTTTATTGGAGAGTTTGATCCTGGCTCAGGATGAACGCTGGCGGCGTGCCTAATACATGCAAGTCGAGCGAAT